>JACQFP010000064.1 GCA_016200005.1 Verrucomicrobiota bacterium
CATGTTTCCGTTTCGGTTTTGGACCGCCAGGGGCAGGCCCTGGCTCCGGTCGCCCTACGGGCTTCCTTCGCCAGGGCCTGCCCCTCTAACCTGTAGCGTAATTCAATCCGGCTTTGAGGTCACGGACTCAGAAACGGCGCGATAATGTGCTGTAAATGTAGGTTTCTTGACGTCTTTTGTCGCTTTCGTGGTCGGTTAAATTCCCCGCGTTCGGCTTTGATTATTCACGCAAAAATGATATACATCGTGGTGCGCGAGGGCGCAGAAGATTTATGTGTTTGTTCTGTTGCGGCGAGGGTTTTACAAACGGGAGCGAAGGTTATCTCAGATTGTGCGCAAGCAACTCGGCTCGCCTTTGCCACCATAAATTATGGCGGTCGATCAGACAGACTTTGGTCCTCCTTCTGAAATTTGCTTTTTGCCCACCAGCTCTTATCGAGTCAGGGAGGTTTGGCATGATGACTGAAACGCTTCGGTTGCTCCAGGCGACGACTCGATTCAAGAGAGCACAGTCGATCCTGGTCTCTTTGGTTTGTTTCGGCGTTTTAAGTTCAGTTCGAGTCTATGCGACGACACTTCCCGCCGACTTTGTAGAACAGACGATCGGCGGCACCTGGAACGAAGCGGTGGGACTAACCGTTGCGCCGGATGGGCGGATGTTCGTTTGGGAACGGGCTGGTCGAGTCTGGATCGTGGAAAATGGCACCAACAAACTTGCGCAACCGCTAATCGACATCAACGACGAGGTCGCCGGTTATCGTGATTTCGGTCTGCTCGGGTTTGCGCTTGATCCGAATTTTCACACCAACGGTTATATCTACCTGATGTACGTGGTGGACCACTACCATTTGGTCAATTCCGGTTTGCCCGGATACAACGCCAGTTCGAACGACTACTACCGGGCCACCATTGGACGAATCACCCGCTACACCGCCAATGCAGCGGACGGCTTTCACACCGTCAATACCAACAGCCGTTTGATTCTGCTTGGAGAAAGGATCAGCAACGCTATTCCCATTCTGCACGAATCCCATGGTGTTGTCTCCCTGGTCTTTGGTGCCGACCGCACGCTGCTGGCCTCTTGCTGCGGGCCGACTCGTGGCAGGCGAGGCAGCTTGCCTGGACTGGGCGAAAACCGAGATGGTGCATCCAACGAGCAACAAGCCAGTCAGGGTTGTGGATTTCATGTGATCGGCGGATACCATTTCCAAACCATAATCGCAACGATCACGTCAAGGCCGGAGCTCGCTCCCCGCCTTCTATGCACGGGTAGTCACCACGGATTCACAATCGCGCATCGGCACCATGAACCGGATCTTCCCAAACTTTGTCGCATATGCGACAAAGTTTGGAAGACGTGACCACCGCGCAGCCTTGGAAATCCGACCGCGGAATCGTCGGACGCGTCAGGTTACGATCTTCTGACTCTGGCAAAACGGTTCGTCCCGGAAATGATCACATCCGTCGGAGGGACGGTTACTTCGGGATTGGACGCGTTGGTGCTGAGGAGGCTGAACCGATTGGTCGTTGCTAAATCATCAAGCCGCTGTCGGGTTTCGCTATTGGCGCCGCGAACGCCTTTGTTACATTGACCGTACGAACCTGGATCAAACTGAAATGAAACCCTGTTCATTTTTTCCAGCGCGGGATGTTTTCCTGAAATTCCTGCTCACTTTGGCAGTTATCCATCCGGCTTCGGCGGCTGACCCTCAAATCAAGCCCGTGCCGGCACGAGTGAGCGCCAAAGCGGAGGGCGACGACTTGGTGCTCACCTGGCAGGGCGATGAAACGATTGAGGTGGCGGTCTCCAAAAGTCGCGGATTGTTTCAAGTCCCGATGCGTATCAAGGTGAACAATCGCGAGGTCAGTCTGGGCGGGTTCTATGTTCACATCAATAACCGCACCAACGGATTTGTCGTCGAAAGCACGCGCGCAAGTCTGAACGACAATCGCATTGAAGTGGCGCAAGTGCTGCGGCATCCCACATTGACGGAGCCGACGAAAATAAACTTTGCGCTCTGGATGGAACCGCCGGACCGCGGCGTGAGAGTGCAGGTCGCGGTTGAAGGAAAGGGGCAGCACCTCGACCGATTGGGTCTGGGCGACCATCAAGGCGGCGGCCTCGAAGCCGAGCGGATGTTCTTTGGTCGGATGTACGTGTTGGATCAGCCGCAGGCTTTTGAACACGAGCACAATTACAACACCTGTCGATTCTGGTGCTGGACGATGGCCAACGGTCTGACTGAGTTGCAGGCGACCGGCGGGCCGGCCAAAGGCTTCAGGTTCGATCCGGCGTTGGGCCGTTACGATTTGTACAACTATTGCGAATCGCCGATCCAGTATCTGTTTTTCTTTACCGGCAAAGGTCCGAACGAAGCGATCGCCGAGTATCGGAAGACGATTCAGATCCCGGCGCCGTCAACGCTTTCACAATTGCCCGGGCGGGTCGGCATGATGACGGCGTATCCCATCGCCGAGCGCTATGAGGATTTCCTAGAGCAATGGACAGGTCGCGGCGCGCGGGATTTCGTCTGGCTCTCTTACTTTCCAACTCCGGGGGACCGGCAAAAGGTAGCGCCCTACGGTGCGCTCTACGCCACGTATGATCTTTATCTGGATTACTTTGCCGAGGGACCGCGCAAGGCGGCAGACTGGTCGGAGGACAAAGTTCAGTTTCGTGGCAACGGCAAGCGGGTGCGTGGGTATTGGGGTTCGTCGTGGCTGCGGCCGGAGTTGTATGTGATGGAAGCCACGCAGCGCGTGATGGGAGTGTTCGGTCACGAGTTCAACGACGACCAAGGCAAGCCGGGTTTCACATCGAGCAAGGCCACGCGGTACTCCAATCTGGCCATCACGCGGGCCGAGGTTGGACCGAACGCGCTGTATCTTGACGTGCATGCGTCCAAAGCGCCCCATCACTATTTCGATTCGAAAGGCGGCCACCACGGCGCGTGGGAACACCTGCGCGGCGAAAAGGCGTTGTTCGATTTTGCGCGCTCTTTCCTCGGAAACGTGCCGATCTGGTCGGAAGGCGGCGGCGAGGATTACGTCGGGCTGATGGATGGCGGTTGGTTCATGGATTACCGGCCACCGGAGGAACTGGGCATCAAATCCGCCAAGTGGCAGTACTTTCCGTTCATCGACCTGGTGCATCGGGAGCGGTTGTTGAACATGAGCATTTACTATCCGCCGGACCACTACGACACCAACATGGTGAATCTCGCGCTCCTGTTTGGCCGGCCGCAAGCCGTGTCGCTGTACTACGGCACCCGGCAGGACGACGTGGGTGGGCGCTTGCAGGTTTATTACATGACCAAAGCGTTTCATCAGATGCTGGGGTTGAGCCGGATGGAGCGAATCGATTTTCAGGACAACGACATCAACCGCTGCATTGTTTCGTATTCCAACGGCGCGCGCGCCTGGATCAACCGGAGCGGCGATGACTGGACAGTGGACGATTTCCAGCTTCCACCACTCGGGTATCTGGTGCGGGGACCGGGCGGCTTCCTGGAATATCGGGCGCGCAGGAACGGACAAATCGCGGACCACGTCCATTGCGACGAGTATGACTACTTCGCCTGTCCGAGGCCGATGGACTTTGGGCCGCTCATCATCGATGGCGCGGTAGCCGTTACCCGGGAGGGCGAGGATCGAGTCATCGTTTACGAAATTCTCAAACCGAATGGCATCACGCTCAGACTGGGTGAGTTGCCCGGCACCGACCGCGACCAGCGGGCGCTCCAAGCCAGGGCCGTGCTGACGCGCGACCGCCGTGTTGACCTGACCTTTCCGGAGTTCCGACAGCCCGCCGATCCCACCGACCAGCGCAAGCCCGGAAACCTGGTTCAACTTCGGCCCGTTGAGATGCGCGACGCGCTGCGTTACGAAATCCTTTTGACTCCGCGCAACATTTCCAAGCCGAAGTGAGGTGTCGGCTCCAGACCACAGGGGGAAGGCCGCCATTTGAGAGGCTTAAGAACGTTTTCAAGTTCTCCTTCCCGTCCAGAACAAATTCGCCGAAACCATTTTGTGAAAATCCGACACAGCTTGGCCGGATTTCACGCTGCGACCCCTCGTATGAGTTGTGCTTGGCGTGGCTCAGTTAACAGCTACGATTGGTTCCGTTATCGGGCATGAAACTTCAAACGCACCACGGCAAAGTCGGTTTGTTCGGTATCGGCCTCGCCGCGTACTGGCCGCAGTTCAACGGGCTTAAGCAACGGCTCGAGGGCTACCAGAAAACCGTCGTGCAGCGGCTCGGCGAATTCTGTGAAGTGGTGGATGCGGGGCTCGTCGATACGGCACCCAAAGCAGCGGCTGCGGGTGAACGGTTCGCGCGGGAATCCGTTGAACTCGTTGTTTGCTACGTCGCGACTTATGCGACCAGCAGCCAGGTTTTGCCCGCGGTGCAGAAAGCTCATGTGCCGGTGCTGATCCTGAACCTGCAGCCGGTCAGCGCGCTCAATTACGCGAAGACCGACACGGGCGAATGGCTGGCGAACTGTTGCGCGTGTTGCGTGCCGGAAATCTCCTGCGCGATTGCCCGCAGCAGGATTGATTTCCACGTCGTCACGGGTGTGTTGGGCATCGCGCGCTGCAAATTCGGTGAAGCGCCGCCGGACCATCCCGATTCACAACGCGCCTGGCAGGAGATCCAGGATTGGCTGCGCGCGGCGTCCGTCGTCAGCCGGCTCAAGCGCAGCCGCATCGGCTTTCTCGGTCACACTTATCCCGGTATGTTGGACATGTATTCCGACTTCACCCAACACACCGCGCAACTGGGGACACACGTCGAAGTGTTGGAGATGTGCGACCTGGCGAAGCGCCTGCCCGATGAAAAATCACCCGAAATCAAAGCCAAGCAACGCGAGGCGAAAAAGATTTTCGAGATCAGCCGGGACAGTCCTTCCGATCCGCTGGCGCGCGCGCCGGCACCGGAGCAACTGAACTGGGCAAGTCGCGTCGCCGTGGCGCTCGACCGGCTCGTGGAGGATTTCGATCTGCACGGCCTCGCCTACTATTATCGCGGTCTCGACGGTGACGAATACGAACGGCTCGCGGCGGGAATGATTCTGGGTTGCTCGCTGCTGACGGCGCGCGGCATCCCATGCAGCGGCGAGGGCGATTTGAAGAACTGTCAGGCGATGAAAATCATGGACCTGCTCGGTTGCGGCGGCAGCTACACCGAGTTTTACGCGATGGATTTCGATGAGGATTTTCTGCTCATGGGCCACGACGGACCGTTTCACCTCCACATCGCCGAAGGGAAACCGATCCTGCGCGGCCTCGGTCTTTATCATGGCAAACGCGGCTTCGGCGTCAGCGTCGAGGCGCGGGTGAAGCTCGGACCGGTCACGCTCTTGGCGCTGACGCAAACCGCCGATGGCCGCTTGAAAATGCTCGCCGCCGAGGGCGAAAGCATTCCCGGCCCGACATTGCAGATTGGAAACACCAACAGCCGGATCAAATTCGCCGGCGGCTTGACGAACTTCGTGAATCGTTGGTGTCTGGAAGGACCCACGCATCATTGCGCGCTGGGTGTGGGTCGGGTGATGCCGGTCATTCGGATCATCGCTTTTCTGCTTAAAATTCCCTACGTGGAGGTGCAGTAAAGCCCAACCTCTCCCGCGGCGTTGTGCTCCACGCGCCCGGCGCGTTGGCCTCAGGAAGCATTTACATTCCGTTAACGATGGTCACCGGACCCAGCAGACCGGACTCCAGTAGCGGCGTATCCTTGGCGAATGGATTCCAAGTCGTCCATGCCACACGCTGTTCCTTTGGCAGAGCCGCGTCGCCGATCAAGCGGTTCGGCCAAAGATTCGCAACCGTGATTTCGAGCTGATTCTCGCCGGACTTCAACGACCCATTGATATTCACGCGGAACGGCGACTTCCAGACCGTGCCTGCGTCTTTGCCGTTGATTTTCACCCGTGCCATGACCTCGACGTGGCCAAGATCCAGGAAAAGTTGAGGGTTGAGTGTTGAAGGTTGAGAGTTCTCCGGCTTCCAGTTGAACGCGTTGCGGTAGGTTGCCATGCCGCTGAAATACTTCACGCCCGGGTCGGCGTGCTTCGACCAATCCGCCAGCGTCTCGAAACTGGGCTGCTCCGGCGCGCCACGGCCCGGTTGGAAACGAACCTCCCACGGACCCTTGATTTCTTGGACCGGTGCAAACTCGTCCCAATTGCGGCCGGACGCTTTCGCCGATGACGCATTTGCAGAGTGACGGAACACGACAAACACCGAATCGTGCGCTTCGAGTTTCAGCGGCACGAACGTGCGTCCATCACGCTCCTGCCAGACTTGCGCCCGGCGGATTTCTCGCGTGAGCGGATTCCACAGCTCGGGTGCTTTTCCCGAAACGCGGAATGCCGCTGTCGTGATGCAAGTCTCGGCACTGCGGTTTGCCAGAAAGTAGATTTCGGTGTTGCCGTCGTGCCGATGTGTGTACCGCAATGGCCCGTCCGACTCGAAATCCGGCGGCAAGCCGTCCGCGCGTAACATTACCGCCAACGCGGCGTAGTCGGGATAAATCTCGAATGCCGCATCCGCCGGCAATTCAGTCGTCCCGCCGTGGTTCGTGAGTGCAGTGCTCCAAACGATCCGACCTTTGCCAAGGCGGCGCTGCCGGTTGGGAGTTCCGCCTTCAGGCGGTTGGGACGCCCGACCGGCTAAAGCCGGGACTCCAAACGCACCCCAGATCTCACGGGCAAGATTTTGCACCTCCGCATCACACTGTGGATAGTTCGCCAGGCTCGGTGATTTGCGCGGTGGCGTGCCTGCGATCGTGGCCCCAGCTTGCGCGAGTTCCTTCACCTTGCGCAACAATCCGGGCGTCATCGTGTCCACGTTCGGCAAGGCGAGCAGTCGGTAGCTTGTGCCTCCGGGAAAAACGATCCTGCCCCGTTTCACCGTGGCGCGCGCCCGCAGCGTCTCCGGCGAACAGGCGTCGAAGTTGTATTCCAAATGATCCGGCGGATTACCGCGCAGGGCGGACTGCGGCGGCCGAAAGACCTGCGGCGCGCCCTCGGCCGTGAGGTAGAGAATGTCCGCCACAGCCACACCTTGTCGCAGCATGAACTGGCAGCGCGCGAGGTACTCATGAAAGTTCGTCACCATGGCCCACCAGGTCTGTGTGCGCTCCCAATGGACGCCGTACGGCCCCATGGTCATTCCCGGCGCGCGGTTGAGCCACGGTTGATGCGCGTAACGATGGAAGACGATGCGGTTCACGCCAGAGCAAAACGCCCAATCGCCGAGCGCTTTCAAACTGCCCGGATGAAATTGCCAGCGCTCCTTGTCATCGGAAGTGAAGGACTCCGCCGCCACGATGGGTTTCCCGCCGGTGTGGGCGATGGAGGCCGCTTCGAAGCAACTGTACCAAGACTCGAAGCAGTTCGCCCAGAATTCGCACATCGGCACGTCGGCCACCGCGCCGAGGTTCAAATCCGCGGTCGGATTCATGTCGTAAGGCTCGATGGAAAGTCCCATGCCGTGACGGTGCGCAAGTTCCTTCAGATGTTGCGCGTGATTTTCGATGACGAGTTCCTGCGCGGTCTGGCGCACGTCCCAGAGGAAACGCTCCGAAACTTCACTGCAGTCCACGATGCGGCCCGTGAAGGCGGGGAGGTAGCGGAGTGGATCGTACCTGCGGCGGCGGCGGAATTCTTCGCGGAAGTTTGCGGTCCAGTTCTGCGCGCCCATTTCCCAACTGTCAATGTGCAGCGAAGTCAAACCCACATCGCGGCGTTTGTCCGGGCCAAGTTCGCGCAGCAATGCGCCAACAAAATGCTCGTAGTGGGAGTCCAGCGCAGCCTTGTCGAATTTGTCGCATTCAAGCCCGAGGCCGGGCGTCGGCGCAGGCCGCGTGTTCGCGCCGGTGCTGGTACGACCGAATCGCATCACAGTCCAGTTGCCTGACGGCGCGTTCCACGTCAGTCGGCCCTCGGAGTCGAGGCGGTCGGTAAGATCGAGAATTCCGCCGGAAGCGATGGTTGCGCCCCTGGGCGACGCGGGAAATTCCGCTGGCGCGGGAATAAACGGTTTAACGCCAGGCATGGAGGAAAACGGATCGCGCACATAAAGCGCCTTGTGGTCAATGTCGGCAATGCGTTCGTCGCCAACCGGAGTCGGAAGCGCGAGTACGGCAACATCGCGGTAAAACTCATTTTGCGCCTTGAGCAATTCCGTCGGCAGGCCACCCGTGCCGAAGTACGGCTTGCGCGGAATTGGGCGCGGCAGCAAGGCGTTGAAGTTGGTTGGGCCGCTGACCTCAACCGCACTGGCGACGAGGTGTTGCATGGATTGCTCGGGCTTGACCCACGGCCCGCCGCTGCCGGTCCAACCGGGCCCGGCATTGAGGGTGATTTGCAGCCCGAGCCGCTCCGCCTCCGCGACGACGTGTTTGAAAAGTTGCCGCCACTCGGCACTCATGAACTTCACCGGGCCTTTGGGAATCCCCACGTCCACCTCCATGATGATGACGCCGCCAATGCCCGCGCGCTGCATCGCTTCGAGATCGGCGGTGAGTCCTCCGCGGCTGAGGTTGCCGTCCATCCACATCCAATAGACCCACGGACGAGCGGCGGCAGGCGGCGGTGCCGCAAAGCTGGCGGCCAAATCGCCGCCATTCGCCGCCGTGACCTGAGCGGCGGCCAACGCCACCCACAATCCAGCCGCAAGGAGCAGGAGTTTCACGAACTTGTTCATAGATCGTCGTTCTTTGTAAGCCGGTTCAACCCAGAGCGCGAAGCGTCTGGTCCGGACTGTGCGCAGTTGTTTTCATTCTCGCAAGCTTCACACGACGGATCAGGAGTAGAAGCCGCACTTGTAGGCTGTGTCGAACATCGTCAAAATGTTTTCCGGCGGCACCTCACCTTGGATGTTATGCACGTTGTTGAAAACGTAGCCGCCGCCCGGCATCAAGGCGCCAACGTTCTGCCGCACGCTCGCCGCCACTTCCGCCGGTGTGCCGCGCGACAACACATGTTGGGCGTCGCAACCACCGCCCCAAAACGCCAGTTCGCGTCCAAAACGGCGCTTAAGTTCGGCGGGATTCATGTTCTTCGCGCTGGTTTGCACCGGGTTCAAAATATGAATGCCGTTGTCGAGCAGGTCGGGGATGAAATCACTGCACGCGCCGCAGGTGTGATACCAGATGCGGGCGTTCGTGCGGGAGCGGAGGTATTGGACGAGACGTTTGTGCCGCGGCTTGACGATGCGCCGGTATAGCTCCGGGTTGAACAGCGGGCCGTTCTGCCCGGCGATGTCGTCCCCGATCATGATCACTTCCACCACGTCGCCGACTTCATCGAGGAAGAGGCGAAACCAGTCGAGCCAGAATTTCAGCGTCTGTTCCAGCATCGCTTCGCAAAACTCCGGCTGGGTCATCAGATCGCAAAACCATTGCTCCAACCCGCGCATGTACCAGCAGATTTCATAGACCACGCCCGAGATGCCGCTAACGACGGCGTAAGGCGTCTCCTGCTTCAACTGCTGCGCCCGCTCACGCAAGCCGGTGAAGCGCGAGGGATCGTCGCCCTTGGGCCAGGGAAAATCGTTCACGTCGGCAAGCGTGGCGCTGGCTAGTGGATGCAACGAGATGTCCATGTAGTACGGCGTGTCATCGGGCATGGACCAGCGGATGCCGAACTCGTCGGTGAGGTCGTGCCAAAGCTTGCCGTCGCGCTGGGTTTGGACGATGCCGCCTTTCCAGCTCGCCGCCGCGCCGGCGCGAACATAGCGCGTGTCCACGCGCAACCGCTCGAGCACCGCCTCGCAAGGCACGGCCAGTTGTTGCACGGCGTCCAGGATGCGCACTTCGTCCGAAACGCCGAGGTGGGCGATCAGATTGCGATAAGCGTTCTTGTGGATGCCGGTCTGGTTGCCGCCCAGATCAATCGGCACGCGGTCCGGCGTTTCGTGCTGCAACGCCGTGAGCAGACGCTCGCGCGAAGTCATGGTTTCTCGTCTGGCCATCGTCGAATCCCTTTCAGCCTCCCGAGGTGTACTCGTTCAGCAACCGCAGGTAAACCAGGTATTGTTCGAGCGACACACCCGGCGGCGTCTGATGATCCACGCTCGGAATAAACCCGCCGGTCTTCATCAACGGCACGAGGCGCTCGAACTCGGCGCGCATCGCCGCCTCGCCGCGGTTCATCGTCATCTTGTCAAAATGCCCGACCATCAGCAGCCGCGGAAATTGCCGGCGCAGCTTCAAGCCGTCCACGCACGCCTGTCTTTCCAGTGGCAGCACGCCTTGCACGCCGAGTTCCTCAAGCCACGGCACGAGGAGCGTCACGTCGCCGTCCGTGTCCATGAACAGCGGGACGTTGTGCTCCTGGAGCCGCGGCAAAAGCTGGCGGTAGTACGGCGCGACGAACTCGTCGAACGTCCGCTTCGCGATCATCGGGCCGTGGTTGTAACTCATGTCCTCGGCAATGGTCATGAACGTCGGCACGCAGACGCGGAAGATTTGATCGAGCAGACGGAAATTGAACTCGAGCAGGTCGCGGTTGATTTGGTGCAGCAGTTCCGGCTGGTCGGCGAAGGCGAACATGAGCTTCTCGAAACCCATCAACGTCCGCGGAAACCAGAAGAAGCCCTCAACCGTCGCCCAAACCACCGCGTCGCCGCGCCGCTGGCGCTCGGCCCACGCCGCCATGCTCTCGATGGCGCGACTGTGATCCGGAAATAATTGCGGTCGGACGCGGATGTAATCGTCCAGGTTGCCGACGATGCCTTCGACGTGATGCTGCGTCGCCTCGATGGTTGGGTCGGTGGTGCTGAACCAGAACTGCTGGTAGGGATCGAGGCCGAAGTGGGCTGCAATCTCGAAGACCTGACTGAACTTCATTTCGCGCGGCAATCCTTCGTTGTGCCAGCGGGCGATGGTTTCGTCCCACCACATGGCCCATTCCCATCGCGGCAACCGGTCCAACGGCTGGAAATTCATCACCGCGCGAAAGCGCTCGACGTGATTCATGGTTTCACTCATCGGCAAATCCAACTGCCCTCACCTGCACCAGCTCGTGCAAACTCACAACCGTTTCTCGGCAACCGAAATCAGCCGCACCGGACCGAGCAGGCCGGATTCCTGGAGCGGCGAATCCTTCTTCCACAGCCGCCAGCTTGTAAAGCTGTGGCGACCCGTCGGGCTGGGCTTGTCTTTTTGCAACCATCGCGGCCACGACTTGAGCGTGCCATCCGGGTTGCGGTCGCTGTCCTCGGGCAATTGTTCGTCGCCGATCTGGCGGTTCACCCAGAGGTTGACGATTTTCATTTCGAGCACATTATCGCCCGGCTTTAAGGCATCGGTCACCTCCACGCGGAATGGCGGCTTCCAGAGGAGGCCGAGGTTCTTGCCATTCAGCCTCACTTCGGCAATCACTTCGACCCGGCCAAGGTCCAGGAAGAGTTGAGCGTTGAGAGTTGAAGGTTGAGAGTTCTCCGCTTTCCAAGAAAACGTCTTGCGGTAGGTCGCGTGGCCAGAAAAGTACTTTACGCCGGGATCATTTTGTTCGCTCCAGGAAGTCAACCTGTCGAACGTGACCCGTTCGGGCGCGCCGCGATTCGGCTCGAACTGCACTTCCCACGGGCCGGCGATTTCGACCGGCGGCGGCAACGCCGGAATCTCAATGGTTTGAACCTTGCCCGCTGCCGTCCGCAAGTCGTAGCGGCCCGGCTGCCAAGCGCGAAGCGTGACGGCCTGTCCGCGAGCGGCGATCAACTCCGCCGGCGGCGGTTCGGTTAATGAGGCGCTGGCAGTCGGCAACAAACTCAGACCGTTGCGTTCCAGCGCCACGATTTGTTTTGCATCCGCCTTGCTCGAGTTCCGAAACACGACGAACACCGAGCCAGCCGGCTCAAGCCACAATGGCAGAATTGTCCGCCCATCGCGCTCCTCGTAAATCAACTGCCGCCGGATTTTGCCCGTGAGCGGATCCCACAACTCCGGCGCCTTGCCGGTCACGCGAAACGCGCAGGTCGCGCCACACCAATCGTTCGAGCGATTCGAGACGAAGTAAATGTCCGTGCCGCCCGCTCGCCGATGGATGTAACGAAAGGTTGGATCCGCTTCAAAGTCCGGCGGCACGCCCATTTGCGCGAGCACGTTCGTGATGGCGCCGAAGTCCGGGAACACGTAAGCCGGAGGACGGGTTTGCTCCGGCACCGGAAACGGCTCCAAGCCAAGCGAACCAACTTCCATCGCCGCGCTCCAACCGGAAGATGCCGCATCGCCGCGCCATTGCTCCGGCGCGGTGACGACGCTTTGCCACTGGCTATCCGTGTTCACTTCCAGTGTCCCGCCGTCGCGAAACTGCACAAGCAGCGCGCCGATCAAACTCGCGGGATTCGGTTCGGCGTGCGCGTTGAATCCGGCGACGGCGAGCAGGTTCGTCCCTGGCTTGAGCCAGCGGGTTACATCCAGTCGAAACAATTGGTTGGCGTCCTGGCCGGCCCCGGCCCGCTGACCGTTGACCCACAACTCGAAACCGTTGTCCGCCGTCATGGCCATGCGCGCGGAGGCGACTTCGCGCGCGGCGTCCAACACCAAGAGTCGGCGGAAAAACCGTTTGCCCACGGGAGCGGCCACGGCGGGATTGCCTTCCCGGTGCCAAATCCACTTGGCGTTCTTCACCGGACTGCCTTCGCCCGGCACGAGGAGCGGCGTCTTGAAGGCATCGCTCCAAATGACACGGCCTTTGCCGATGCGGCGCTGGGGGATTGGAGTGTTGGAGTGTTGGAGTGTTGGGTCACGAGTCGTGGCTTTGTTTTTTCCATCACTCCAGTTCTCCATCACTCCATCACTCCACAGTTCTTTGGCGAGTTCTTGCACCTCCACATCACACTCCGGATAATTGGCGAGGCCCGGTGATTTCTGCGGCGGCGGACCGATGACCGTCGCTCCGGCTTGAACCAGTTCCTTGACCTTGCGCAGGAGCGTTGGCGTCATCGTTTCGATCTGCGGCAAGACCAACAGCCGATAGCTCATGCCATCGGGCAGCACGAGCCGGCCGTCCTTGACCTTCATCCGCGTGAGCAGCACCTCCGGCGTGCAGCCGTCGAAGTTGTAGCCGGGACGTTCAGGGAGCATGCTGAGGCGATCCGGCAGTGTGGGAGAGAAACGCATCGGCGAGCCTTCTGGTTCGAGAAAACAAATGTCTGCGACGAACAATCCTTGCCGCAGCATGAACTGGCAGCGGGCCAGATACTCATGCCACGCGACGGATTGCTCCCACCAGGTTTGCGTCCGCTCGTAGTGCAGCCCCCAGGGTCCCATGGACATGCCGGGCGCGCGCTCGGGCTGCGTCCACGGTTGCAGCGCGTAACGGTGGAACACGAAGCGGTTGATGCCTTCGCAAAACGCCCAGTCGCCCAACGCCTTGATCGAGGCTGGGTGATGCAGCCACTTCTCGCCATCGGTCGCCGTGAACGCCTCCGCGCCGAGAACGCTCTTGCCATAGACGTGCGCTGCCGACGCCATTTCCGTGCAACTGTAGCCGGTGTTGAAACCCCACGACCAGAACTCCGCCATCGGCTCGTCGGCCTGGCCGGCGTAGGTCATGTCATCGCACGGATTGCCGTCGTAAGCTTCGATGGAAAGCCGCAGGCCGTTCTGATGCGCGAGTTCTCGGAAACGCCCGGCGTAATTTGCGATCAACAAATCGGAAACCGTCCGGCGCACATCCCAAAGGAAACGCTCCGAAACTTCGACACTCTCGACGACGCGCCCAGTCATCACGGGAAGGAACGGCAACAGATCGTAGCCCCGCAACCGCTGGAATTCCTCGCGAAACTTCGGCGTCCAGTTTTGCGAACCAGTTTCCCAACTGTCAATGTGCGTCGCCACGAGCGTCTTGCCCGCGAGCGGCTTCGAATCGGCGATGAGCCTGCCCATCAAGCCGGCGAACATCGCGTCAGTCGCTGCGCGGCTGAGCTTGTCGGACTCCAGGCCGCGTCCGGCTTCCGGCGCCGGATGATTGTCCTTGCCCGTCAGCGTGTGGCCGAGGCGGAGGATCGTCCATTTGCCTGCCGGCACGTTCCAAGTCAGGCGGCCAGCGGCGTCCATTTGCACGGTCAGATTGACGACGCGATCGCGAGCCACCGTTTGCTCCGTCGGCAAGGCAGGCCAATTCGCTTGCGGCGGAACTTGCCGGGGAACGAACGCAGCCTTGGCGGGCAACCCCTCGACGTGTGCATCACCAGCCGGGGTCGGGAAAGCCATTACGGCGATGTCGCGATAGTAGTCGGCTACCGCGTCCGGTTTGGCCAGCGCCGCTTCGAAGCGGAGCGGGCCGATGATGTTGGTTTCCGTCGAAACGATTTTCTGCATGGCCAGGTCGGGCGTTATCCACGGACCGCCGCTGCCGCACCAGCCAGCGTCGTTGTTCATGTTGACCTCAAGACCAAGCCGGCTGGCCTCGGCGCAAACGTGCTTGAACAGGTCGCGCCATTGCGGGCCACCGAATGCGGCGTCACCCTTCGGAGTCCCTTGGTCCACTTCCATAATGAGCACGCCGCCGATGCCGACACGCTGCATGGCTTCGAGGTCGGCGGTGATGCCGTTGCTGGTGATGTTGCCGTTGAGCCAGAACCAATAAACCCAGGGCCGCGCCGACGCGGGTGGGACGGCGAAATCATTTTCCAATCTTCCGGCGAAGCTTGTGGCCGTTGCCGCGAGCAACACGAGCAGGCAAGCGGGGAAAGACAAAGCGCGCGATGCAGTTCGCACTCTTTTCTTCGGAGGCGAGGGACGCAAGGTGAGACGAGGCACGTCCGCAATTCCTGAGTTGAGACTCGCCGCTACCCCCTCACCCTGACCCTCTCCCCCTCGGCGAGGGAGAGGGGAAAGCAAACTGCGACTCGCGAAATTTTCAAGCGCGCTCGCCACACCGACAGACTGCCGACGATTCTCCCTCTCCCCTTTAGAAGGGGAGAGGGCCGCGGTGAGGGGACAACCGGCTGCGATGCGTGCGCGGATGGGTGTTTTCATCACTTCAAAACGGCCGTTGGCACTGCGACCAATCGCACCGGCCCAATCAAGCCGGATTCAAGCAGCGCATCATTCTTCTTCCACAACCGCCACATTGCAAATGTGAAACGTCCGGCCGGGCTGGGCTTGCCTTGCTCCAGCCAATCCGGCCATTTCTTCAACGTGCCGTCCGGATTGCGCTCGCTGTCCTCCGGCAATTGCTCGTCGCCGATCAGGCGGTTGGGCCAGAGGTTGACGACGCGCACTTCCAGTTTGTTCGCGCCGGCTTTCGCGGCGTCGGTGATGTTCACGACGAACGGCGGCTTCCAGAGCGTGCCAAGGTTCCTACCGTTCAATTTCACTTCCGCCATAATCGCCACCCTGCCTAAATCGAGAGAAAGCTCTTTTCCCTTGCCGAGCATTTCGCTGGGCACGATGAGCGTTTTCGAGTAGATCGCTTCGCCGGAGAAATATTTCACGCCCAGCTCGCTGTGCTCGCTCCAGGAAATGAGTTTGTCGAAAAAAACTTGAGCGGGCGCGCCCCAGCCCGGCGCGAAACGCACCTGCCACGGACCGCTGACATCGACGACGGGCGGGGCGGCTGAGATCGTGACGTGACGTGTTTTTCCCAAGGCACTCACCAGTTCATATTCGCCCGGTTCGCGCGTTTCCAGCCGCACGCCGCCATTGTTTCCACTGCGCACCGCGAGGGTTGATCGCGGCGGAATGATTTCTGGGGCCAGGTTGATCGTGTCCGGGTCGGTGCCGGTAAAATGGCGGCGCTCGCCATTCACCGTGGCGTCCAGTTTGAGCGTTTTCACGACAAGGACGGCCGGGTCGTCGCCTTCGGCCATGCGCGCGACCACGAAGCTGCTCACGCCGGCATCCACGAGGCGCTGCAGCTTTTCCCGTACGTCACGTGTGCGCTGCGGATCATCCAGCACGCCGTAGCGCGCTTTCTCAACTTTCACTTGCACCGCCTCACGCGTCAGATGAATTGTTTCAGGATCGCGCGCCTGAACTGTGTACGGTTTGCCATCGATGGTGTAATCCACAACGAGCGTCTTCTCTACTTTGAACGCAGGGTCGTCGCCCTCCGCCATCGTCGTTACTGGAAAGCTGAATTCACCGGTGTCGGCCTTTCGCTGAACCTTCTGCGTCACGTCGCGGGTGCGCTGCGGATCGTCCGGCACGCCGTAGCGCGCCTTGGTCACGACGATTTTTAATCGCGGCTCGGGCGCGGCGGACAAGACCGCCTTGCCATCGCGCTTCACCAGCACAACCGGATCGCTCTTGCTGGTGCGCTCGCGAAATGCGACGAACACCGAACCGCTGGGCTCGAACGGCACCACCACATGCGTCACGCCGTCCTGCTCCTGCCACATCGCCGCCCGTTCGATGCGTCCACTGTCGGGCCACCACAGTTCCGGTATTTTGCCCGTGACACGAAAACTACAGGTAGTCGTGAATTCGTGCGGCTGCGGGTTCGCGACGAAGTAAATCTCTGCGCTGCCGGTGGTGCGATGGATGAACCGCAATGTTTGGCCGCTGGTGAAATCGGCGGACACGCCGGATTCGGCCAGCACCTTCTCCGGCGAATCGCTAACGATAACACGGTGGAGTGTTGGGGTGTTGGAGTGCTGGAGTGTTGAATCAAGAGGCCGGACGCGTTTCTTCTCATCACTCCACTTCTCCATCACTCCATCACTCCACAACTCCTGCGCAAGCTGCTTCACTTCCTCGTCGCATTGCGGGTATCCGCTCAAGCCCGGCGAGGCAGACGGTTTCGGGCCGAGCACGGTGGCGCCGGCTTGAACGAGTTCCTTCACCTTGCGCAACAACGCTGGCGTCATCGTCTGCGGCCACGGCAAGGCCAGCACGCGGTAGCTCATGCCGTCCGGCAACACGATGCGGCCATCCTTCACCGACATGCGGGTGATGACTTCGTGCGCGGTGCATCCATCCCACGCGTAGCCGCCGCGCTTGTGATCGCCGGGGCCTTGCGGCGGCGCTTCCGGCTGGACGTAGCAGATATCGGCGACGAACAACCCCTGCCGCAACATGAACTGGCAGCGCGCCAGATACTCGTGCCACGCAGGCGTCCATTCCCACCAAGTCTGTGTGCGCTCATAGTGTTGGCCCCACGGACCCATCATCATGCCGGGTCGGCGCTCGGGCGTCCACGGTTGCAGCGCGTAACGATGGAAGACGAAACGATTGATTCCTTCGCAAAACGCGCGGTCGCCGTGCGACTTCAAAGTGGCCGGATGCTCGCGCCATTTTTCCTGATCGGCGGAAGTGGACGACTCTGCGCCGATGATGGTTTTGCCATAGACGTGCCCGGCGGAAGCCATCGCTTTGCAGGTTTCAATCGCGCCGCTTGGCGTCCAGAACTCGCCCATCGGTTCGTCGCATTGCCCGCCATAGGGAATGGCGTCGCAAGGAGCGCCGTAGGCTTCGCAGGTGAAGCGCATTCCCGCCGCGTGCGCCAGCTCGCGGAAGTGGCCTCCGTAATTCTCAATCACCAGTTCCGAAATCGTCTGGCGCAAATCCCAGAGGAAGCGCTCGGAGATTTCCAGACTGCCGATGACACGTCCGGTGAAGACTGGGAGAAACGGGAACAAGTCGTAGCCGCGCCGCCGCTGAAATTCCTCACGCATCTTCGCGGTCCAGTTCTGCGTGCCGTTTTCCCAACTGTCAATGTGCGTGGCAATCAGACCGGGTTTCTGGTTGCCAGTCTTGAGTTTGTTGTCCGCCGCCAGTCTTGCCATCATGCCGGCAAAGTTCGCTTCGATGCCTTCCTTGCGGAGCTTGTCGCATTCGAGACCGCGGCCCGACTTGGGCGCGGGTGAATTCTCGACGCCGGTGCTGGTGTGGCCAAAGCGGATCACAGTCCAATTCCCCGGCGGCACATCCCATACGAGTTTGCCGGAGGCATCCATGCGCGGCGTGAGGTTCGTGAGCGCGTTACGTCCGAGGATCGAGTCCGGAGCGCTGGCGCCTTTGGACGGTTTGTGGCGGCCGCGTTTTTGGAAGGCCGCTTTCCTCTCAATGTCCGGAATGCGGTAATCGCCGACGGTTGGAAACGCCTGCACGGTGATGTCGCGGTAAAAGCCGGCCGTGGCTTCGGGTTGTGCCAGCGTTCCCTCGAAATGCTGCGGGCCAGCAAGGTTCGTCTCGGTCCAGACGACTTCCTGCATGGATTGCTCGGGTTTGATCCACGGACCGCCGCTGCCGTTCCAGCCAGCGTCATCGTTCATGTTCACCTCGAGACCGAGACGGCGCGCCTCATTGTGGACGTGTTTGAACAAGTCGCGCCAGCGCTGGCTCATGAAATCCGCCGGGCCGACGGGCGCGCCCTGGTCCACCTCCATGATGAGCACGCCGCCGATGCCGACGCGCTTCATCGCTTCGAGGTCGGCGGTGATGCCGTTGCTGGTGATATTGCCGTTGAGCCAGAACCAATAGACCCACGGGCGGGCGTCCGGTGGTGGATGATCAAAACCTTTCGCCAATGCGTGGTTCAGGTCACGCGCGTAAATTGAATTCTGAGCGAGACCAATCATCAAAGTGAGAACGGTAAAAACTGCGTAGGTGGATTTTTTCATGAGTGATCTGTTTTTGTTTTGCTATTGTCCGACGATTTCAAAGGGTATCGCGGGCAACGTTCCGATGGCTGCGCGCCTTTGCGGTCCTGGGTTCTTTCCGTTACCCGAACCGGTCAGGTTTTTCCCCGGCACGACATTGATAATCAGGTTGCCCGCCAGCCCCGGTTTGGTTTTCTTTGCGTCGCTTTGCAGCACGATCTCCGCGCCCCCGTTACCCGGCGAGATGTTTTGGATCGTGATTCCTTCCGGCGGCTCGTTCAACTCGAGGTCGAACCGATCGGCCAGCGCGATGGCAGGTGCCGCAATCTGGACGCGGGCCGTTCCGCCGACAGGAATTTTTAATTGTCCCTCATCAAGAATTCTGGCGGTGGCATTGAACGCCCGTCGTCCGGAAACGGCGACCAGCAGTTCTTTCGCAGGAACAAGATGCCGGTAGGCGAACGCTTGCATCATGTCGTCCGCCGGGACCGCGGCGCGAACAATCTCCTCACCGTTGATGATCGCGTGCCCCTCCAAAGCAAGGTTGACTGGCTCAAGCAGCGGTGTGGACGGCGCGGTCAAGGTGACGCGCACTTGATCTTGGTTTGCGGGCACTCGGCCACCGCTCAAGGTGAATCCCGGCGGCGCATTTTTCAATGCGAGCCCAATCTCGTTTGAGAATCCATCCTTCCGGAGCGCACGGACGGTGAGCGGTACGCTCACCCCGGCGCGCGCGTTGATGCTGGACGGCACGACGCGCAATTCGAAATCGGGTCGTGGCGCGCTGAGGCGCAGGCGATAGGCGTATTCCGCGCCGCCGTGATGCTGCGCATCACCAAGGTGAACGTAGTAGCTGCCGTTTGTAGGCAACGTGACGCGGAGATAGGAATCGGCGTGGTGCGTGTTCAACCCTGAGGCGCTGTCGGCGTAGTCATCGTTGGAGGCGAGCAGCCGGCCGGTGGCATCGGTCAGTTTCAACAACGAGTCCAATGGCGAATCGAGTCTGCGTGCATAAACTTCCGCAACGAATTGGTCGCCGGCGCGGCCTTCGAACCGGAACACATCCGTCTCGCCGGACTGATCGATGCGCCCGTTCACAATTACGGGCAGTATGACCGGTTGTGCGGTGCTCGGCGAATTGTTTGTCTCCCGTTGCAGACATTCCGGTAACGTGTCCACGGCAAGAGGCACAGGGTTGGAAATTTGCCGGACCGAAGTTTGTGTAGTTGGCAAGGGGCGCTGGTCATCGCAAACGGAAACCAGTTGTATTCCCGGCACGGTGTTCGTTCGCGTCAGACTGGTTGTCGGCAGATTCCAGCCGCGCAGTTCCACACTGGTTTCGTTGCCGAGTTTGCCGCCCAGGGGAAAGATGCTCGTCACAAATGGCAATTCCCCCAGCATGATGCGATAAACAAAATCTTCGCGACCGCGGTATATGGCGTCCTTGATCTCGATGATGTATTCGCCGTCCTTGGGAATCTTGTAATGCAGAACCGGGTCGGGATGGAAAGAGTAGTCGTCATCATACGCCAGTTCCTTTCCCTTTGCGTCGTAAAGCGCGAGGGTGGCCTGAAACCAGCCGGGCACGGCGTCGGCGAGATAGGGAATCAACTCGCGTGCGCTGACGACCGCCACGAGGTGCTGTCCCCCGCGCGCCGTAAAGCGAAATCGATCCACGGCGCCAGGAGTGATCTGGCCGTTCACAATCGCCGGCAGAGTGATCCGCAATTCGGACCGCGCGGGAGTCTTGATCGGCGTGCGGCCCAATCTTTCCAGAAAACGGTCGAGGTCCGGGTTGGCGGCTTTGGCCGGCGGTGCGGAGAATTCCGTCAGTGAACCGATGCAAAACTTGAGCGGGTTGGAGAGGCCAGCCAATGTTCCGAGCCGGATTTCCCGTTCGCCCGGTTCGGCGTTCGTGGCAAGTATCACGCGTACGATGACGTTTTCTGCAATCGCGGGTGTTCCCTGCCGGTTGGGAGGATTCTTCAGAATTTTTCCGCGGATTTCCGCAATCGCTTTCTCGTCCGCCGATGACCAGACATTTGTAGAAACGCGCGCACTGCCCTGGACACCCTTCCTGTTTTCCTTGAATGCCGCCTGTTTTTTATCCTGCAGCTCTCTCAGCTTATCTCGCAGGCGATTGAAGTCACCTTGAGGCATTGGCTTGGTGAAATCAACGACGCTCGTCTGAACCCCTGTGCCGGAGACAAACACATTGCTGACACCGTCGAGAAATTGTCCACCGAGGGTAACCTGAAATGTCGTCCCTTGCCGGCCCCCCGCGGGATAAACGTAACCGATGTGAGGGGTGAATTGCTGCGCAGCCGCGACCGACGTTAACGCAACGATGATACCGACAATGGCTTTTATTTTCACAATCTGGTCTGCGTTGAATCGGCCTTGTGTTCTTTCGCAATTTTCATCGACTTTGGGTCACGGTTTCTGCAGGCGATAGAAGTGGTTGCCGGTGGGCGGATTGACGATGATCGTCTTGGTTGTGCCGTCGTCCTGAATCCCGCTGGTCACGTTGCTCCAGTTCAGCGAACTGACGCTGTTAATGTTCTGTTGCAGCGTCCAGCCCGGCGAAGGGGAAGGCCAGGAGACGGCCACCGTGTTGGTGGTCGTGCGGAAGATGGACAACAATGGCGCGCCGGGTGTTTGGACCGCGTAGAGCGCCCAGAAACCGCCGGTGACGGAATACTGCCCGTTGGTCATCGGTCCGCCAGCGTCCGGCTGGCCGATGTTTCCGCTCACGGAATAAACGTCGCCCGTGCTCGTGCCGCCACCGCCGTCAATCGTGGACCAATCAATCGAGTATTGCGCGTATGCCGTGGATGCAAACAGAAGCACCAAGCACCAACTTCCAAGCACCAGAGAAACTCCACACTTCAAGCTCCAAGCCCGGGTGCGGATCACACGGCGCAACACAGATTTGGTTTGGTGTTTAGGATTTGGAATTTCTCTGGCTGTTGGTGCTTGGAATTTGGAGTTTTTCATTTCGCACCTCAATTCTCGCGGTTCATCACTCGTTCCAGTTTTTCCAGTCGTTGTTTCAACTCGGCGATTTCCGTTTGCTTCTGTTTTAACTCGTCCGTGAGTTTTTGATTTAATCCCTGAATTGCCGCCAGTGCCACGCCGTGCAGGTCCGCGTCGTTGAGCGCGGTGGTGCTGTCATTGAGCGGGAATTGCCGGTGGAAATCCTGGGCCATCGGCCCGAGATGACGTTGCGAATAGCCCACGTAACTCCACTCGGCCAGCGGCAGCCGCGCGAGCTTTTCCAGGACGCCGCGCACGTCCACGGGCGAGATTCGTTCCTTGGTGTTGCGGTCGCTGGTAAAACTCCAACTGGCATTGCCAGGCACCCACCAGACGGTCTGATTGACGCCGGCATAACCGCTGGTGAAACGCACCCCGCCGTTGCAACGGAAACTGACCTCGTTATCTGCGGTGGAGTGAAAGAATCCGGCGCCTGGTGGAGAGGCTCCCCAGACGAAGGCGCCAACATGATCGGCTACCGCCCGATAGCCGGCGGCGAAACTGTTGCGCCCGTTTGCATAGTTTTCCACCCCGCCAGGCACCGTCGCCCCCGACCCGCTGCCGACATTATACCAGCCGCCCCCGACTGTGGCGTTGTCACCACTGCTGCCGTTGTACACACCGCCGCCAATCGTCGCCCCGTAGGCGTTGTTGGTGTTGTGGATTCCGCCACCCACCGTCGCGTAAATCTCGCTGCACAGGTTGGCGACACCCCCGCCGACGGTCGCGTAAGACCCGCTGCTGACATTCAGCCAGCCGCCACCTACGGTAGCCTGACTGCCACTGCTGGTGTTGTCGTTGCCGCCGCCAACGGTGGCGGCGAAACCGCTGCCCGTGTTGCGGAGTCCACCGGCGACGGTGCCGAAATCGGCGGTGACCCTGTTGGTGGCTGGACTGCCAAAGTAGTCCCCCGCGCCGCCGCCGCCGATGGTGGCCCCAACTGCGTTCGATCCGACAGAATTAACCATTGCCCCGCCGATGAGATTGGGCGCGCCGTTCGTGTTGGGTTCAATGCGCAGTGCGCGTGTGCTGTTCACCTTGAGTTCCAGCGGTTGGTTGTCCGTCGTGCCCAGAAAGCTTGTGCCGGGCGTGGTGCCGGAGTTGCCGTTCAACTTCCAAAAGCTCGACGCGGTCAATCCTCCCAGCATCGCCGCGTTGACGTTGTTCAATCCGGCGCCGCTGCCACTGAAGCTGTTGCCGGCGTTGAGGAAGACAACAGGGTTGGCGTAGTTGCCGGCAAGCCGCCCGCCCGGCACGGTTCCACTCAGCAACTCAGAAGCATTCAGCGAAGTCAATCCCGCGCCGTTGCCGATAAAGTTGTTGGCGGTGTTTGCGAAAGTGACCTCGTTGGAGTAATTGCCGGCGAGCCGGCCGCTGGGCAGCACGCCGCTGATATTTCCGGCCAGCATCGCGTAGGGCGTGGCGGTGATGAGTTGGCGCGGTGCCAGGTCCGTGTAACCGCCGCCGCTGTCACCGGGCCGCACGCCGATTTCCAGCCAGAGATTGGTGCCGGTGAACACGCCTGCCCCGAAGTCCACCGTCGCCGTGAACAGACCGTTGCTGACGATGACGTCCTCCACCTTGATCGGTCCGGCGAGGGGCAATCCGCCGCTCGCCGAGGCAAACACAGCGAAAGTAAAGTCATTGCTGCCGTTGGCGGGAGTGCCGCCGTCGGCGAGACGACCTTGATAGGTGAAGGCGGTGCCTTGGGCGAACGTGTGACTGGCGCCGGTCAGAACAGCCAGTGTGATGAGTGAGAGCGGGATGAGCTTTTTCATAGGTGATTCCTGTTTCGGTTGAGGTTTGGCTGTTGCGAGTGTATTCATCGTGCGCTGAACTGCTCAAATGATTTCCTTCAACCGTCCTCCCGTCGTCACGCCATCCGCAGCCGACGGCGCGACGCGGACAGTCAGTCCTTGCGGATGCGGCAGCGTCGCGTTTGGGTCGATGCCCATCAGTTCATACATGCTCCCGATGAGGTCGGCTGGATACACGGGACGCTCCTTCAACTCTTCGCCCTTCGCATCCGACGCGCCGACGACCTGACCACCTTTGAATCCACCGCCTGCAACCACGGCGGAAAAAACCTTGCCCCAGTGGTTGCGTCCACCATTCCACGGCGCTTCCCATTGCACGCGCGGCGTGCGGCCGAATTCGCCGCTCCACCAGACAATGGTGCCGCCGAGCAATCCACGTTCGGACAAATCCTGGAGCAGCGTCGCGAGGGCCTTGTCCATCTCCGGCAGTTTGCGGCGCATCGTCTGGAAATGCTGTTTGTGGGTGTCCCAACCTTTGTAGTTGATGGTGATGTAAGGCACGCCTTTCTCGACGAGCCGCCGCGCCATCAGGCACGACTGGCCGAAGGTGTTGCGGCCATAGCGGTCGCGCAGTTCGTCCTTCTCCTGCGACAAGTCGAACAACTTGCCGGCGTCGCCCAGAATCAATTCGTACGCCTGGTCCTCGGATTGATACAACGCCTTCAGCCGCGCATCACCCGGCATGGCGTTGCCGAGGGTGTTCAATTTATGCAGTAGGTCGCGGCGCGTTTTTTGCCGCGAATCAGAAATGCCCTGCGCAACGACGCCTTCCACGTTGAACCGCGCTGCCGCCGGGTCGCCGCCCGTGGCAAACGGTTTGTAGCGCGACCCCAGAAAGCCCGCTTCGGAGAAACGACCCTGTGGTTCGGTCAGCACGATGTAGGGCGGAATCAGCCCGGTGTAGCCGGCGTCATAACCTTTGAACAACGAGGTTACGGCGCCAACGCTGGGAAAAACATCCCGCCCGCCGGCGGCGCGTCCGGTTTGAACCAGGTAGGAGGCCGTCTCATGGCCGAAGTTGCCATGCGTCATGCCGCGGAGGATGGAATACTTGTCGGCCTGTTTCGCGAGCAGCGGCAGCAATTCACCAATCTGGATGCCGTCCACGTTGGTGGGGATCGCGGTGTAGAGCGGACCGCAATAGTCGTAACCCGCACCCGGCTTGGGGTCGAACGTATCAATGTGACAAGGCCCGCCCCACATCCAGATTTGAATGACAGATCTGGCTTTGGCTAGAGCCGTCGCGGCCAGAGTGCGAAGACCCCAGCCCTCGGCCAGCAGCAAGCCGGCGGCGCCGAAGAGACAACGGCGCATGGCCTCGCGGCGCGAGAGCGGCATGCCGCCCACGTTTGAAATCACGCGCGCTGAATCGCGATTCAATGCGCAGTCTGTTGAACTTGGTTGCGTGTTCATGGATTGGCCTTTCGTTCAATGTCGATAAAGGAACTCCGCGCTGTTCACCAAAGCCCACGTCAGGTCCACGAGTTGCTCGCGCGATTTCACGTCGCCGCCGGTGGCGTGGTCTGAAACTGCTTTCCATTCATCCTCGGTCGGGTACCGCGAAAGGATCATCAGATAAATCCCGTTCACGGCATCGCGCGGACTGGCCTTGGATTGAAGCAGGTTGGCGAGGTAGCGACTCTGTTCCAGTTTGGTCTGAAGGTGACGCGAGTTGAGCAAGTGCAGTTCCTGGGCAGCGGCCGGCCGGTTGTTTCGCTCGGATTCCAAACCCGTGTCACGCGGCGGACGACCGAACAGTTCAAGGAAGGAGCTGGTGATGCTTCCATCCGGCAACGAAATTGAACGCAGGTGTTCCGGGATGAAGGTGAAGGGTTCGGGAATCGCGCTCGTGTATTTCTCAGTCGTGCCGGTGATCTGGTTCACCGCGTCAATCAACACCTCCGCTTCCAGGCGGCGCAGCGGGTACGAGGCGAAATTCGCCGCGGCCTCGGCTCGGTCGCTTTTGGCGATGGAGGAGAGTTGATACGTTTTGGAATTGAGGATGAGCCGGTAGATGTGCTTGAGGTCATAATGGGAGTCGATCAACTCCTGCTCCAAAAACGCGAGCAATTCGGGATTGCTCGGCGGGTTGTCAGGCCGCAGGTCGTCCGGCTCCTGAATGATGCCGCGTCCCAGCAGCCACGCCCAGACGCGATTGACAATGTTGCGGGCGAACCACGGATTCTTGGCGTCAATCAACCAATCCGCGAAGACCTCGCGCGGGTCCTGGTTTGGCGACAGGTTCACCGATTTACCGTCCGGGAACGCAGCGGCGCGCCACAGGTTGTTCGTCGCGTTGCCGGGATCAAAAAAGACAATCTCCTCCTTCCATTCCGCCGTCTGCTTGTAACCGACCTGGGAGAAAAAGGCTGCCATGCCAGACAATTTCTCCTTCGGCCACTTTTCCGCCCGCGTGCCCATGAAGGTCAGCGCCACAGTTTGTGCGATGGCCGGCGGTTCGCGGTTTTGCATGGCACGATAGAAATTGACCGGCGGGACTCGGAAGTTGCTGCCGCTGGACGTAAGCATCTCGCGCACGAATTTGTCATACGGTTGGTTGTCGCGGATCGAGGTGTGAATCCACCGGTGATACGCTTGCGCGGCATTCGGCCAGAGATTGATTGGGAACTCCGCCTTGACGCGCAGTAAATCACTCCACTTCATCGCCCAATAATCCGCAAACTCGTCGCGGGTGAGCAGAGTGTCGATCAGGACCTGACGTTTGTTCGGGTCTCGGTTCAGGAGAAATTCGTTGACCTCGCGCACAGTCGGAAGCGTCCCGATGACATCGAGGCTGGCGCGTCGGACAAACACGGCGTCCGCGCAAAGGTTCGCCGGTGGGATGTCTAGTCGTTTGAGTTGCGCGAAAACGAGTTCATCAATCCGGCTGTCCGGCGTCAGGTCCGCCTGAAGTTCAAAAGGACCCATCGCTGCTCCCGTCGCCACGTTCGCGCTCAATGTTCCGATGAGCACGAGGGTTGCGAGACGCAAGATCTTCATGGCCGTTTACGTTCCAGCGGAGTGAACCACTGTCACCCGCTTGGCGCCTGCCTCGCGCGTGCGCATACGCAGTTCACTCGGTATCATGTCGTCCTCATACCAATTGCGGGGGAGCAAAACCGTCAGCCCACCCAATGGACTTAAGCGTTGTCCTTATAGACGGAAGCTGGCACTCCATTTCACTTCGCTTTTATTGGCTTTCTCTTGCCGTATGTTGCCATTCGGGATGCGTGACGCAGAAGCGCCGGTTTGCGCGCGTCGTCGGCAGAATCCCGTCCGCCGCACGCGACTGAATTTCCGCTGGCCGTCGAATTCCGACAGCGCAAGGACTACCGAGCTCTGAATGTCTTCCGACGGCGTACAACCTTTTGTCCCATATGAGACAAAACTTCGTGTAAGTGAACCGGAAACTCATTGACCTGCATCAAAGCCCTTTGTCGTTTGAGCGGGGAGGCTTGTCCAAGCAGAGTGCCAGGTAAGCGGTCCAAGTAAGCAACCATGTTCCTTAAAGTCATCGCCTGCGAAATCGCCTTCCGTGAAATCTGTTTTGCGGCTGCGCGGTCGCCCAATGTGATCGACCTGGAATTTCTGACGCAAGGCCATCACGACGTTCCCGGTGCCGGCCGCCAGGAAATTCAGGAGCGCATCAACGCGGTGCCCGCTGGAAAGTTCGACGCCATTCTCCTCGGTTACGGTCTCTGCAGCAACATGCTCGTGGGTCTTCGCTCCGACCACACCCGCCTCGTCATTCCGCGCGCGCACGATTGCATCACGTTTTTTCTCGGCTCGAAGGAGCGTTACCAAAATTGTTTCGCCGAGCGGCCGGGAACGTACTATTACACTTCCGGCTGGCTCGAGTGCCGCCAGCGCCGCGGTCTGCGCGAAGACGAGGCGGGCGGCGCCTTTCTGCCGGCGCACACCGGCGCGGGCGCGAAGGCAACCTACGAACACTGGGTCAAAAAATACGGCGAAGAGAAAGCCCAATACCTGCTCGAAGTCATGGGCCGGTGGACGGACAACTATTCGCACGGCACGCTGATTGATTTTGATTTCACGAAGCCGCTGGCGCTGGACGAACAGGTGCGGAAAATCTGCGCCGAGCGCGGCTGGCAGTTTGAAAAGATCGAAGGCGACCTTCGCCTGCTCCAGCGCTGGCTCGATGCCCAATGGGATTCCGCGGATTTCCTCGTCGTGAAACCGGGTGAACGCGTCGTGGCGAGCTATGACGAGGGTATAATCGCTGCGACGCCTGACCACGTCATCGAACCCCAACCCGTCTGATCTATGTCCTCGGACATCCCGCAACAAATCACCGATGCCGTGGTCCGACTGGAAAGGTCGGCTGGGCGGGCACTCCGCATTTACTTGATCCGCATGACCGGACGCAATCGTGAGAAATGTCATTGTTACTTGATCCTCATCCGCCCCTGTCTTCTGCGCTTTACGCCAGCCGGCTGAAGAATACATTCTCAGCAAATGAACCTGACCAACAAAAACTCCCTTCCCAACGCAGAATCAAACGCGCAACCTCTGGTCACTCCGCCGCTGACCCGGCGCGCCTTCCTTCAAGTGGTCGGTGCCGGCGCGGCGGCCTATGGACTCCAATCCACGGCCCGAGCCGTAGAGAAGGCCACGGAAAAACCGATTCAGGGTTTTGAAAGCGCGCCCGAGAAATCGGACGCATCCAAAGGTTGGCGGCCCGTTTCCGACCGCAAACTGCGCGTGGGCCTCGTCGGCTACGGCGTCTGCAAGTTCGCCGCCGCGTTCGGCTTCCAAGACCACCCGAACGTCGAGGTGGTCGCGGTGAGCGATCTCATTCCCGACCGTTGCGCGGAATTGGCGAAAGTGACCCGCTGCGCGAAAACTTATCCGTCCCTTGAAGAATTGGTGAAGGACGACAAGATCGAGGCGGTGTTCGCGGCCACCGACGCGCCGAACCACGCGAAGCATTGCATCGAAATTCTCAAGCACGGCAAGCACGCGGCTTCGGCAGTGCCGGCGGTGTTCGGGTCACTCGAAGAGGCCGGGAAGCTGTTTGAAGCGGTGAAATCCAGCGGCCTCAAGTACATGATGTTTGAAACCTCCTGTTTCCACGAAGACCTCTACGCAATGCGCCAGATCTTCAATGCCGGCGGGCTTGGCAAGCTCGTGTATTCCGAAGGTGAATATTACCACTACATGGAGCAGCCGATTGACTCTTACAAAGGCTGGCGCGTCGGTTTGCCGCCCCAATGGTATCCAACCCACTCGAACGCTTACTACGTTGGCGTCACCGGCGGCAGCTTCACAGAAGTTTCCTGCATGGGCATCCCTAGCCGCGTGGACCATCTGCTACCGAAGAACAATCCATATCGGAATCCGTTCGGCACCGAGATCGCGTTGTTCCGCACGAGCGAAGGTGGCATATCGCGCATGGCGGTCAGTTGGGACACGCCCGGTTTGGGCGGCGAGATGGGCCGCATCCGGGGGCAACGCGGCAGCTTTTACGGCAAGTACGAGGGGCTTGAAAAGACGCTGCCCAATACCCACCGCCCCCCGTTGCCACCCGGTGTCGCCTCCGGCGGACACGGCGGTTCGCACGGCTACCTGATGAATGAGTTTGTCAACGCCATCCTTCAGGACCGCAAGCCGCTGGTGGACATCGCCAAGGCGCTGAACATGACCGTCGCCGGCATCGTCGCGCACCAATCCGCCCTGAAGGGCGGCGAACTGCTGAAGATTCCGCAGTTCAAGATTTGAAAGCTGCTGGGACTCGGCTGCGTAGCGGTGTGTCCCGAAGTTCCGGCGTGCGACGCGCGACGCGATTCAACAAATGGCTGCCATGCGCTTGAGAAACTTCTTCGTCCGGGCTGTCTGCGGGCTGGTGGTGCAGTTCGCGCACTCTGTGGGTTCGGCCACGGTTCCCGCCAGCGAGCCGTTCGATTACTTCGTCAATTCGTGGCAGGTCATCGGCCTCAAGGACTACCAGGACGGCACACGCATCACGCCGCAGAACGAGTTGCTGCTCGGCGACAAGTCGAAACTCCGAATTTCAGTCGGCTCGCGTCTCATCCCACTTGATCGCCAGCAAACCAAGACGCTGCTCGAGGGCTGGCTGCCGGTCGTGCTGCTCAGCACGGAGGAAGCCGGCGTCCGCTATGAGTTCACGCTTTGGGCCACGCCGTTGCTGACGGTGAAAAATTGGAAAGCTGCGTTTGATTGGCCGACCGAGGGCGAGAACTTCCTGAACTGGATTCAAGTCAAAGCCCGCAACCTCGGCACCGAACGCACCGAAGCGAGTGTCCGCCTCGAACGCGTTGGCACCAACGCGGCGACGTTAGCGGAATGGCGCACGCCGCTCAAACCGCGGCAAACCGCGACGACGTGCTTCCGCATCCCGTTCGCGCCACTTTCGACCAATCTCCTCACCCGGCCTCAGGCCACCCTCTCCCCATCCGATGGGGAGAGGGCCGGGGTGAGGGGCCACAGGGATCGCTCTGACTTGTTCAGCAACCAAAGCCCGCAGGTTTGGCTGAACCGAACGGTTGCATACTGGCGCAACCTGCTGGCAACCGGCACCCGCATCGAGGTGCCGTGCGAGAAGGCCACGCAGGCACTCAAGGCGGCCCATGTCCAGCAGTTCATTGACAACGACCACGGCGTGTTGAAAGGCGGCGAAGGTTTCTACGACGAGTTTTACATCCGCGACGGTGCGTATCAGATTTTGCAGTTCGAGGAAGGCGGTTTCATCAACGCGGCTCGGAAGGCTGTCGAGCCATACCTGAACGCGCAGCGGCCCGATGGTCGTTTCGAGACGCAGAAGAACCAGTTCGACGCCAACGGTCAGGCGCTCTGGACGCTCTGGCAGTTTTGGAAAATCACCGGCGACCGCGAGTTCCTGAAACGAGCGTATCCGCAGATGCGGCGGGCGGTCGAGTGGATCAAGCAAGCCCGCCGGCAGGCGTCGCCCGATTCGCCGTTTGCGGGCGTGCTGCCCAACGCGGTCGCCGATGGCGAGTACCTCTGGGACGGAAAACAACACATTGTCGGATATGATTTCTGGAATCTGCGCGGCCTGCTTTGCACCGCCGACGCAGCGCAAGCGCTCGGTGAGGATGCCGAGGCCGCGGCCCTGCGGCAGGAAGCTGAGGATTACCGCAAAGCCATTGACACCGCTTGGCAGCTCACAGGTCTGTCGCATTTTCCGCCGAGTTGGGAGAAAGTCGGCACGCACTGGGGCAACACCGAAACGCTCTGGCCCACCGAATTGTTCGCACTCGATGACCCGCGCGTGATCGCGTCACTTCGTGAAGTCCGCGAGAAATTCATGGGCGGTTTCCTCGAAGGTACGATTCGCTGGTCCGGTTTCCCTGACGTGATTCATCCTTACATGTCGTCCTACACGACGATGGCGTCGCTGGCGCGCGGCGAGCATGAGCAGTTTGTCGAAGACATCTATTGGTATCTGCTTCACTCGACCGCGACGCACGCGTTTCCCGAGGGCGTTTACTTCAAGAAACGCACCGCCTGGAGCGACACCATCCCGCACGCCACCGGCGCGGCGAACTACGCCTTCCTGCTCCGCCACGCGTTGGTGCATGAGCGTGGCGATGAACTCCACCTACTCAGTGGCGTTCCGGATTGGTGGCTCGAAGCAGGTCGGGAAATCCGGGTTGAAAATGCTCCGACGCATTTTGGTCGCTTGAACTTGCGCGTGCGCGGCAAAGCACACGGAGTCGAAGTGAAGTTCGACCCTCCAAGCCGCCAACCGCCGAAGCACATCGTTCTTCACCTCCCCGAGTCTCGCCCCTTGGCCAAACCGCCGAAAAGGGTGAGCGTCGAATTCCGCGCTGATCAAAAGCGACGCTGGGATTTTTCAACCGTGGTCGGGCTTTACCAAGAGCGGTCCGCTTCGAAAAGCGATTAGCCTATGAAAACCAAGAATACAGTAATCTTCCTCACCGCAATGCTGTTCACCATCCGCGGCGCATCCGCCACCGTCGTCGCTCCAGACGAACTGTCGGAGTCTCGCGCCTGGTCCGCCGCCAAATTCGAAGGCGTGCAGGCGAAAACCGCCGCCGAACCCGCGCTCATCGTGCTCGCCAACCACGATCCCGTCCAGAAGAACGCCCGCGCCGGCAAACCCATGCGCATCGCGGACAAGGAATTCACGCGCGGCCTCTACTGTCATGCCTTCAGCAAGATCATCGTGCGGTTGCCCTCGTCGGGTGCGAAGTTCAGCGCCATCGTCGGTGTGGACAGTAACGAGCAAACGAGCGGCGGGCGCGGCAGTGTGGATTTTTCCGTCAGCGTGGGCCGCACTGAAAAGTTTCGCTCCGGTGTGATGCGAGAAGGGATGGCGGGCAAACCCGTGAGCGTGGATCTCGGCGGAGCGATGGAGTTCGTCCTTCAGGTGGACGAAACACCGGACGGCATTTCCTGTGATCAGTCGGATTGGGCCGAGGCGAAAGTCACGCTGGTGGACGGGCGGGAACTGTGGCTCGCCGATCTGCCGTTGCGGGAAGGCGAGCGGGCGCCTTACTCCACCGAATTGCCCTTCTCGTTTGTCTATGAAGGCAAGCCGTCGGCGGAATTGCTGAAAACGTGGAAGTTCCAACGTAGCCGCCGAGGTAACGAGGCGGCCCGCGGCCCGCAGACGAACTCTCCGCCTCCTCAAGTCGGCGGCTACGAACTCTCTTGGACCGATCCCGCCACCGGCCTTCAAGTCCGCTGCGTCGCCGTCGAGTATGCCGACTTCCCGAACGTCGAGTGGACGCTCTACTTCAAGAACACCGGCACGACCGACACGCCAATTCTATCGGACATTCTCGCGCTCGACACGCGCATCGAGAAGAGCGGCAAAGGAGACTTTGTTCTGCACCATCACAAAGGCACGTTCGTCCGCGCCGATGATTTCGAACCGCTCACCACGACGCTCAAGCCAAACAGCACGCTGCGTTTTGCCCCGCCGGCGGGGCGTCCGCTCGGCCACGTCTTCCCCTATTTCAACCTTGAGCAGCAGGCAGACGAAGGCGTGATCGCCGTCGTCGGTTGGCCGGGGCAATGGTTCGCCGAGTTCGCGCGCGACAACGGCACTGGCTTGCGCGTGATTGCCGGACAGGAAAAAGTTCACCTGCGCCTCAAGCCCGGCGAAGAAATCCGCACGCCGCTGGTCGTGCTCCAGTTCTGGCGCGGCGACTGGATTCGCGCGCAGAACGTCTGGCGGCGCTGGATGGTCGCGCACAACATCCCGCGCCCCAACGGCCAGCCGCCGCGTCCGCTGCTCACGCCGTGCAGCTCGCACCAATTCGGCGAAATGATCCAGGCGGACGAAGCGAGCCAGAAACTTTTCATTGATCGCTACCTCGAAGAAAAGCTCGCGCCGGATTATTGGTGGATGGACGCCGGCTGGTATTTCCACTACGGCAAAGGCTGGCCGCAGGTTGGCACCTGGGAGGTGGATACGAACCGTTTTCCGCGCGGCCTGCGCGCGATCACCGACCACGCGCACGCCAAAGGCGTGAAGAGCATCGTCTGGTTTGAACCGGAGCGGGTGACGCCCGGAACGTTTCTTTACACCAACAACCCCGCGTGGCTCCTTGGCCGCGACGGTCAGCAGAAGCTCCTCAACCTCGGCCACGACGAAGCACGCGCGTGGCTGGTCAATCACATTGACCGCCTGTTGACCGAGCAGGGCATTGATCTGTATCGCCAGGATTACAACGTTGACCCACTCAAATTCTGGCGCGAAGCGGACACCGAGGACCGGCAGGGCAGCACCGAGAATCACTACGTCACCGGCTACCTGGCGTATTGGGACGAACTGCTGAAGCGGCATCCCGGCATGTTGATTGACACCTGCGCCAGCGGCGGCCACCGCAACGATCTCGAAACGCTGCGCCGCTCGTTGCCGTTCCTGCGCAGCGATTTTATCCAGGACGCCGTCGGCAACCAGTGCCACACCTACGGCCTCTCCTTCTGGCTGCCGTATCACGGCACGGGCACGGACCAGCTTGGCGTTTATGATCTCCGCAGCGCGATGGACTGCCCGCACTTCATCGCCTGTTGGGACGTGCGCGACCGCAAGCTCGACTACAACTTCCTCCGTAAGACCGTCAGCGACTGGCGGCAATACGCGCCGAACTACCTCGGCGATTTTTATCCGCTCACGCCCTACACCACCTCGAACGACGCCTGGCTCGCGTGGCAATTCGACCGCCCGGAAGCCGGGCAAGGCGTAGTCCAGGTGTTTCGCCGCGCGAACAGCATCTACGAATCCGCCCGCGTCAAACTCCGCGGACTCGACGTCAAGGCGCGTTATGCAGTCACGGACATTGATAAACCGGCCGGCCCGCAGGAATTCACGGGCGCTGCCCTCGCGGATCGGGGATTGCTCGTCACCGCTCCCGGCCAACCGTCCGCTATCGTGCTCACCTATCGCAAGACGAATTGACTCCAAGGTCCAACGCCCTTCCTGCGCGCCGCGACGATCGGCCTTGCCAGGCGCTCCACTGCGGTTTGGAAGGAATTCAATGTGGGGCGATGAAACCGCTGGCCCGCTGCGACAGCGCGGCGAGTTGACGCTGATGAACGCTGATGCGATCGCCTTGGCCCAAGAGTCAGACGCACTTGATCTGCCAGCCACGCTGTTCCAACTCCTGCATCACTTCCTGATCAAGTCTGCCATCGCCTTTCTCGAAGACGCTCCGCTGCATCGCTAAACACAGTAGATGCGTGGGGCGGGTCATTGCTACGTAGTGGATTTTGAGGCGCGTTCGCTGCTGCGGCCCGGCGTCAATTCCTCCCGCTTTCTGCTTTCGCAACCAAGGTGATAGGAGTTCAAGATTGTGCCGTCCTTTCCTATCTTGCCAATACGTATCGAGCACCAGTGTCGCTGTGTGGGTCTTGCCCTTGACAGAGTGGATTGAGCCAACTTGGACGGCCACTTCTCGGCCATTGTTTGCGAAGCGGTAAATGTTGTCCCGGGCTTTTCGGGCGGCGGCCAATGCAGGAGCAGCTGGTTCATTCGGCCATCCGAGGAATTCCGCAACTTCAGGACCGACCAAAGGGCTTCTCGCTGCGGTCTCGGCGACCTCCTTTACAATGCCTCGCCAATCGTCATTCCACATTTCTTTGGTCGGGAGTTCGGTTCTCAGGATGAACCTGCTGAGAATCATGTCGTAGCACGTGCGTGCTTCGGAGTTTTCTACCAAGAGTTGAAGGACGTATCGGTGGCTATGTTTGCGCTGGTGTAAGGTTTTCCCTCCGTCCGCCATTCCAGCCAAACGGAGGATACCTTCAGCGATTTTCTCGACGGCCGGAGAGGCTTCCCCAGTCATTTTCGCCTTTGCCATACCGGCCAAGACGTACTGCACAAAAGAATCGGGCTTGGGGTCTTGCTTCGACAGCTCCGGATCGTAGTCAGGCCAGTAGTGGCCAAGATGATGCGGGAATTTGTGTTGCTCCTCCTTGTCGGGTGGCCGATGCACCTGAGCGACGGCCCAAAAGCTACCCTCGCGAAGTTCTTGGTCGGAGAATGTTTCGAGGAGCAGCGCTCCATAGGCGTCCAAGACTTTGGATGCATTGGCGCAGTCGAACAGGAAAATCGTGTGCCGCCCTTCTTGCGCGCCCGAAGCGAGGACCTTCTTCTTGGGCCCATGACCTTTCAAACCGTGAGGAACGAGCGCGAGCGGATCTGCCAGGTCCGCAATTTGTTGCCCGAAGCGATGGCTGTTAGGAAGTTCCATTGGCTTTTCGCCGGGAAATACATCCGTCTCTGCACCCTTGTCTCCCGCGAAGTTAAAAATCGCCTGATTTGCATCGCCGAAACGTTGACGCCTGACCGGACTCCCTTCGTCCATAAAAATCCGATGAAGGACTGCAGATTGATCTTCCTTGTTGTCCTGTGCCTCGTCTAGGAACAGCAGAGGAAAGCGTTCGCGGATTGCGTTGACCACAACTGTCATCCTGTCCATCAACTCCCCTGCCCAAATAAACATGTCGTCAAAGCAGTGATAGCCCTCGCGCGTTGCTTCTTCGCAGGCACGTTGTACGCGTTGATAAGTAGGCGTATGTTCACCGCAAGGAAACGCGCCATTCTTCTTCGCCAACCTGAAGTTTATATCAATGATGCGAATGTTTGATTCGTCGGCGCCGTTTTTTTGGAGAAAGACACGAGTTCCGCGATCGAGCTTGCACCATCGGCGACGTTCGCAGATTTCCGTATCAATGATTTTGACAGAATAACTCCGCGACCTCAGCCACGGTCTGGCGAGGAATTCATTCACGAAGCTGTGGATGGTTCCGACGAAGTGCGGATAAGAGAGCAGACGCCGTCCGGCAGCGGTATTGCCCAGCTTCGTCTCAATCTCGCTCCGAGCAGTGTTGGTGTGTGAAAGCACGCAGATGCCCCGCGTGCGGTAATGCCACTTTTGCGACAAGATCGCCAGCTTGGCCACCAAGAGCGTTGTCTTGCCGCTGCCCGGGCAGGCCGCAATGTCCATCGGCTCCATTGACTTGAAGACTGCTTGGCGCGGGTCATCTCCATCCTTCCCGTGAAATGCGCCCGGCGAAAGATGCAGAAGGTGGGAGGCCCAACGAATGTCGTTGTCGCTGACAAGTGGGGGAACAAAAGGACAGGACTCACTCATTCGGTTCTGGTTTCCCCTCAGGTGCAGCTTCAAATTCTCGAGTTACGCAGTCAATTGCACGCACGAGATATTTCGGCAGGAGCTCGTGCCAATCCTCAAGGCTGAGTGGAACATTGTCCTTCTTCCTGACCTGTAGCCGGCTCGCCAAGTATTGGGCGGCGATGGGTTTGGAAACGCCTCTCTTGACAAATTTCGCGTAAACATGCGACGCAAGCACCTCTTCCTTTGAGCAATGATCCTTCCCCACCACCACGGCCTCAAGAGCAGCAAATTCTTTCTCAGCATCTTGTTCTACGTCGGCTACTGTCTTCTTGTTTGCGTTTATCGCGTCATCTTGATCGGCGAGAGAGGCGGCAACGAAAACGTCTTTAGCCAGTCCGGCGGAGAAACCACCGTTCTCGTTTTTTGGGCCAAGTGCGAGGTCAAACTCCAAAGTCCATTCGTCAGAGACGAACGTTTGGACGCGTTGACCGGCAGCTTTGGCGATCTTTTCAATGCGATGCACGGCCAAGGCTTCTTCATTTTTGAAGTCTTTCTTAGCGAGCCAGCGACGGGCGACTGGGGCTGGCCAGTCAACGCCTCCTTCAACTTTTCCAATAATCACAGGCGCGCAGTCCGGCATTACGTCCATGTCAGTCACGCAAGCGACCGGAATCTCGAGCACGCGGTCTTTTTCTTCATCCTTGCGCTGAAAAATCTTTGCGTAGCGTCGCAGGCCAACACCGCCCACATTCACGATAGACACGCCATGTTTCGTGAAATCACGACCAAGGAGTTTTGCTAAAGTGGGTAGCAAGATGTTCTCTGCGTCACCTTCGACGATCATCACGCCACGAGCGAAAAAAAGATTCGCCTTGGTGACATCAAGAAAGCGTTCGAGGAAACGGTAGTCCGACGAATCCAATTTCGTTTGTTGTTCGGCCATCGAAAACGCGCGCCCCTTGTGCATCATCACGAGGTTGTTCAGTTTGATTGCCGATGCAAGGTTGGGGCTGTGAGTGGTAACGATGATCTGAATGCTTTCCTTCTCCTTCTCGGCCTGCTCCTGCAAGTATTTCATCACCCGCAACTGCCGCTGAGGATGAAGATGTGCTTCCGGTTCCTCAATCAAGAGCAACCTGTTCCCCACGCTTTCTTTTGCCAACAGAAGGAGTTCGCAAGCCATGAACAAGAGGTTATCCGAGCCCAAACCAAGTTTGCCGGCGCCGCCAAGGCGGAGATCAAGTTTCTCCAGCAACTCTGTTAGTTGCGCGTCAGGTGAGGCTTTTGCTCCGCCAACTGTTATGGTGCTCGCGAGGGTATCTCCAAGAATGGCAAGTTGGCTGAGGTTTTTGTCAATCTCGCCTCGTGCCACTTCGACTCCTTTGTGCTTCTCAAGCAGGTGATTGACCAAATTGGCGATCCCGCGCATGCTGAGATCCAGGTCTTTCAGGCTCTTGGAATCATCCCAAATATCCTGCCCTTCCCGAATCTGATTCGACTGACGTAACACTTGTGCCAGCCGAGAGCCACGCCCGGCCAAAAGGGATTCCTCGGCGTCCCGCAACGGTCGAAGATAGGTGGCACGCAGAAATTCACGAGCTTCCGGGGCGATACTGGGGCCGTCCCCGTTCTTTCCCGAGTGAACTTCGACACGTCGGTAAGGCCGCCCCTTGCGCGTCTCCCCTGTATTCTCAGCCGTCCAATTGACAAAAAGGAATTGGTGATGGTCGCCACCGATTTCCTCGTAACTCAAATACTCAATGAACGCCCTCTTGTCCTCGTCACTTAAACCCTCGAATTTGCAGACGATCCTGATTTCTTTGAATTGTTTAGCGGCTGCCCGGGGACGGAAGTCAGCATCCTCCAGTCGGAACCAATCTTGATCGGTTGTTCCGAGTGCGAAGCGTAGCGCATCAATCACGGCTGTCTTGCCCGCATCGTTTTCGCCAACCAAAGCTGTCAAGCCAGGACGTAATGAGAGCTCAAGACGGTCGTCCCCCTCACCGAAGCAACGGAAGTTTTCAATCGTGACTTTGGAAATGTGCATTTGCAGACCTTGTGTTGTTTAATTCGGCGGCCAAAGTTTCTCAGAGCGCGACCGTTTGCCAATCACTTCCGCCAAGACGCCGACCTTTGCCGCGATGCGCGTGGCGATGTAGTCGAGCGCGGCTTCGTCGGCAGCCAGCCAGTCGGAATAGCCGGCGGCTTGCGCGGATTGAATCGCGGCTTGAAATGCTTCGCGCAACGGTTCAGGCGGTTCTCGCAACCAAACTTGAGGCGCCCATTCAGGGCTTGGAATGTTTGTGGAACGTGAACCCCGGCCGTTGCCCCGGGCTATCATCGGTCGGGCTTGCAGCCCTTTTGAATTAGCGTTCATCAGCGTCAATCAGCGGTTCAAACTTTGCGCCTTTGCGGCTTGGTCTCTTTGCGTTGAACTAAATCCGCGTTCATCGGTGTTCATCCGTGGTTAAGAATCCAGTGCCCGTTGGTTCATCGCTCGCGGAGCAGTTTGACCAGCTTGTCCAAGTCTTCGCGCGACGGTTTCTGGCCGGAGAGTGTGCGGAAGAAAACCGGCAGGTGCGCGGCGAGTTCCTCGTCCTTGAGCAGATGGTCCGGAATGCGCCCGGCGTCCACGGCGGCGTAATTGAAGAACTTGTGCCAGCCGTCGGTGTCGGGCTTGAGGCCGAGTTGTTTCGCCCATTCGCGAAGGGTTTTATCGTCTTTGGGTGGAGGTGAGACCTCGCGCTCGATCTTGCTCCAGTTGCTGGGGTCGTAACCGGTCTTGAGGCACAACTCGCGCAGGCCGAGCCGTTGTCGCGCTCTCAGTTCTTTGATGAATGTTCCAAACATAAATGGTTTTGGTTTTGAGTGTGTGGTAATACATTTACCACAGCAAGCGCATTTGGCAAGAGAATTTTTTAAATCCCGTCAGGCAGCAAGCCGTGGCCGGGCAAGCGGCAACGCGGGATGCAAGAACCAAAGAATGCTTTGCATTCGGTCCCGCGTCAGCCCACCGTGTGGCAACATTTGTGATCTATCGAGGTTCAAAATGACTGCAATATATCCACTTGCTCAAGCGTGTTCGGGGCGACAATTTGCCCGCAGGTCGTTCTCCCGAGCGGTTCTGTCCAGCTTCCTCGCGACGATCACATTGGCGGCAGCCTCCGCATTCGGTAGCAGCGGCTTGCCTAAGGCGGACATGGATTTCCTCCGCGACATGACACGGGACGTCATCGAAGCCTCGCGGGTCAAGCCCGGTTCGAATGGCGGCGGAAAGTGGACGATCACCAACTCCTGCGGCTTCACGCTCATCACGCCGGGCAAGGACACGTACACGTCTTACTGGATCCGTGATTTCTCGATGTCGGTGGATTCAGGATTCATCTCGCCCGACGAACTGCGCGATCACTTGCTGCTGACCTGCAAAGCCCAGAACGGACCGGCAGATCGCCAGCTTGCCAATGGCCTCCACGTGCCGCCGTGGGCCATTCCCGATCACATCAATTACGACGGGCGGCCGGCCTTCTACCCCGGCACTTATTCCTCGGGCCAGGATCAGGGCGCGGGGGCATGTGGCCGCGTCCCTCCCATTGACGACCATTATGAGTTCGTCCACATCGCTTATGCCTATTGGATGGCGACGCATGACATCAAAGTTTTTGAAATGGAGGTCAACGGCGTCCGCGTCTTCGAGCGTTTGGAAAAGGCGTTCTCCAGTCCCACCACTGATCCCGTGACTGGGCTGGCCGTGACCACCGAGGCAGATCGCGCCGTCGGATTCGGTTTTTGCGACGGTGAGACGCACACGGGGAAGTTGTTGTTCGCCTCGCTGCTTCGCTATCGGGCTGCGGGCGAACTGGCCGAACTGGCGCGCGCCGTTGGCCAACGCGAACGTGCGCCCGGCTACCGTCAAATCCAAAAGAAGATCCGCGCGAACATCGTTCCCACTTTCGCCGATCCGAAAGCCATCGGCGGATGGCTGCGTGCCTCGACCGAGATCAGTCGGCAAGCAGATGTCTGGGGCACGCTCTTCGCGCTGCACCTCGGCATCCTCGACCGCGCGGAGGCGGACGCTGCGCGCAAAACCATCGCCGATGCCGTGCGGCGCGGCACGATCACGCTCGATGGCGGGGTGCGTCAGGTGCCGACGGATATGGACTTCAGCAAGACCAGCGCCTGGGAGCGCTCGATGTGTCCGGTGAACACGTATCAGAATGGCGGGTATTGGCACACGGCGTCCGGCTGGCTCATCGAGTCGCTCTGGCAAAGCGACCGGAAGCTGGCGCTGCAGATCTTCGGGGAGATGATTGCCCATTTGCGCAGTCAGGATTTTCGCCAAGGGCCTGGTCACGGCGCGCCGTGGGAGGTTTACGGTCCGAACGGGAAGGCGAGGCAGAACCCAGTTTATATGGCGTCGGTTGCCCTGCCTTACGGCATTTTGAAACGACTGTGACCGCGATTGGAATGTTTAAGGATTCCTGGCTGTTCTTTCGGCGTTGCTCAGAACTAACGATGTCGACTAGGTTTGCCGACATCATGGCCGGGCGAAAATCATTTCCACGATGACCTCTCCCGCACAACCTTCGCACACTCAACCGGTTTCAGTCGCCCGGAGAATTTGCCGCAGTCTGTTGCTGGCAATTCTCCCGGCCTTCGTGACACCGAGTGGGCTCGCGGCCGCAACGGCTCAGCCTGATTATCTGTCGGATCATCCCGAGCTCATTCTCTCCAACACGCAGGATTGGGGCGTGTTGGGTTTCGACTCCGCCGCGCACGCGCCGGACAAAGAGGGAGTAACGCTCCAGATCGGCGAAAAGACTTTCGCGAAAGGTCTCGGCCATCACGCCAACGGCGTCATCTCGCTGATGACCGACGGTCAATACGAGAGTTTCGACGCGGAGATCGGCGTCCAACCATGCAGTGGCGGCAGTGTGATCTTCCGCGTCATCGTGGACGGCCACCCACGATTCGACAGCGGTGTCATGCGCAGTGGCGACGCGCCGAAGCCGGTTCACGTTTCGGTCGCCGGCGCGCAGGAAGTGCGGCTCGAAGCCAATGATGCGGGTGATGGCATCAATTGCGACATGGCAAACTGGGCCGATGCCCGGCTTGTGCTTGCCGCAAACGCCACAAAAGTCCGACGCGCCGAAACATCCGTGGACATGGCGCCGTTCGCGCGCGTCGTGACTTGGGATCCAAAACGCTTGGACGGCGCGCGCGCGCGCCGCATTGAGGAATTTCGCGCAGACGATCTCTTCACCGAAACCGAACTGAAACCAAATCGAAGCGGGAGCTACTCCGTGCCCGCCTGGACCAACGGCGTTGGCTGCATTGGCCTGCAGTGGCTCAACCGCCGCGCGCTTCGTGAGCTGGCGCTGGAGTTCGCCGACGCGACGAAAGTTCCGGCAACGAACGCCGTGCGCGTCGAAGGCTGGTTTGGCGAGTCCGCGTGGCAGGGAAATTGGAGACCGCTGAACGGCGAATTTCACCGCGAGGGCGCTCGGCTGATTTTCAGCCTCGCTCCCAAAGCGGGCGTGATTCAAACACAGAAGATTCGCTGGATTCTCCCGGCTACTCCCCAGCCTTCTTTGGTTCGGCTCTCTGCCTTCACGCGATCGAGTTGGGCCACGACGAATCTTTTTGTGCAGTTCGAGCGGCCAAAGGCGGGCGCACGCGGCGAACTCACCATTTGCAACGGTGAACCGGTTGCCAAATCCGAAATCCGAAATCTGAAAGCCGGAATCGCATGGAAACTGTCTCAACCACTTCACGTAAGCGTCCGCTTTAGCCGTCCATCGTCGTTTAAGTCCGACCCGACGGTGCTCCAGTTCCGTCTTCCGACGGGCAATGTCGGGGTCGCCGTCGAAGACGTGCTGACGAATGACTGCGTTTATTTGCCCGACCTCAGCCTGTTCGTCGCGCGCGAGCCGCTGCCGGTCACGCTGGCCGACTACAAGCGCCGCATCGCGGGCCGAAAGACCATCCTCGAGGAAGTTCGCGCCTTGCCCGACCAGACGCTCGCGCAGGCGATGGCGAGAACACACCACGATTTCCAACGCGAAGGTCCGGTGCTGCTCTCGCTGGCGTGCGACAACGTCAAGTTTGTCGTCGAGCGCGACGGCGTGGTGCGCTGCGTGGTCGCGACGAACGCGGCGGTTGTCAAACACGAAACATGGCTCGAACTGAAGCCGCAATTTGGCGACGGAAAACCCGGCAACCTGTCACGCACGCTCGACGGTGGCTGGTTGCCAATTCCGATCATCACGGTCGCGCGCGACGGCGTGGAGTATCGCCAGCGCAGTTTCGTCGCGCCTTGCGACGAACCGGGCGGCGAGCCGGCCCGGTTCAATCGTCGTTCCGTTTGCGTGGTGGAATTCACCATCACCAACACGCAGTCGAATCCGGCGGAGGCGATGCTTTCTTTGAATTTCGCTGACCGCCGGACCGGAAACGCCCAGGTGAAATTCGCGCCTGATTCGCGCGGGTGGCTGGTGAGCAGCGAGCGCGGCTCCCTAGCCCTGGCCGCGACCGCCGCCGCGACTCCGTTGTTGGCCACAGCCCAGGAAGGCATACTCAAACTTTCCGGCACGCTGCCGGCTAATGGCACCGCGCAGTTCGCGATCTTCGTCCCTGCACAAGCCGATACCGCGCTCGACCGGCTCGAAGTTGCACCACTCCGCGCTGCGACCGAGGACTACTGGAAAGCCGTGCTCGCGCCCGCGATGCAAATCGCCACGCCCGATCCGCTGTTGAACGACGTGATCCGTTCGTCGCAAGTGCGTTGTTGGATTGATGCGCGCAACGAAGCCGACGGCGCGCGCCTCGCCGCGTGGATAGCCGCGATGCACTACGGCCCGCTGGAAAGCGAATCGCATTCGGTCATTCGCGGAATGGACTGCATGGGCCACGCGGATTTCGCCCGCCGATCGCTGGAGTTCTTCGTCCATCGCTACAACACCAACGGTTTTCTGACGACGGGCTACACGACGTTCGGCACGGCGTGGCATTTGTGGACGCTCGGCGAGCATTACCAGCTCACGCGCGACAAGGCGTGGCTGCGGCAAATCGCGCCGGAAATTGCGCGCGTCGGCCACTGGATTGTCCGGCAGACGGACAAAACGAAAACATCCGTAGCCGCCGACGTGAGGAGGCGGAACGAATCATTGCCAGAGACGCCAGTCCGCCTCTTCACGTCGGCGGCCACACCCGAATGCGGTCTCATGCCGCCGGGTGTTTTGGCGGATTGGAATTCCTTCGCCTATCACTTCGCGATGAACGCGTATTACTCGGCGGCTTTGCGCGGATTGGGCGATGCCCTTGGCGACATCGGTCATCCTGACGCTACGTTCTTCAAACGCCACGCCGCAGAACTGCGAGCCAACACGCTGCGCGCTTATGCCTGGACGCAATCGCGCTCGCCTGCGCTTGCGCTCCGTGACGGCACGTGGATTCCGCACTACCCGTCTCAGGTCCAGAGTCCCGGCAAGCTCACGGATTTTTTTCCCGGGCAGGATGCCGGCCGCAGTTGGTGTTACGATGTGGAGCTTGGCGCGCATCAACTTGTACCAACCGGCGTGCTTGACCCGCGCAGCCGTGAGGTCGAGCGAATGCTGGATCACCTCGAAGACGTGCAGTTTCTCGCTGACGGCTGGTTTGATTATCCCGCGAGGACAAATCACACCGACTGGTTCAACCTAGGCGGCTTCTCGAAAGTGCAGCCCTACTACACGCGCAACTGCGAAGTCTATGCGCTGCGGGACGACGTTAAGCCCTTTGTCCGCTCCTATTTCAACACCATCGCCGCGATGTTGAATCCGGAAGTGCTCACGATGTGGGAACATTTTCATCACAGCGGCGCGTGGGACAAGACACACGAGACTGGATACTTCCTGCATCAGACACGCACCATGCTCGTGGAGGAACGCGGCAACGAACTCTGGCTCGCGCCGTTCGCGACGAGCAACTGGCTGCGCGCAGGGCAGCGCGTCTCGGTGAAGAATGCTCCAACTCGATTTGGCGAGGTCAGTTACGAGATAAAGTCACGCGCGGGCCAGGGCTACATTGAAGCCACAATCAATCCGCCAACCCGACGGACGCCGAGAATTTTGGTGCTTCGATTGCGGCATCCCGACGGCAAACCGATGCGCACGGTGACGGTAAATGGAAAGGCGCACCGTAAGTTCGACCCGAAGGCGGAAACCGTCCGGATCGTTCCCGACAAGGCCGCGACCATCGTCGTGCGAGCCAGCTATTGAGGCATGAAACGAACGATTTTCGCGCTGCTGGTCCTGCTCGCCAACCTGGGTGCGGTTTGGGGCGGGACGAACGATGCCCTGACCACGGATGTCGCTTTCACTGCGGCGTGTGACGGTACGGAGCAGCGTTATGTGCTGATGCTGCCGGCGAGCTTCAAGTCCATGCAACCACACGACCTGTTGGTCGCGTTGCACGGCCACGGCTCGGATCGCTGGCAATTTGTCCGCGATACGCGCGACGAGTGCCGCGCGGCGCGGGACGTGGCGGCGGCCCACGGGATGATCTACGTCTCGCCGGATTATCGCGCGAAAACTTCATGGATGGGCCCAAAGGCGGAAGCCGATCTTGTCCAGATCATCGGCGAGTTGAAAAAGGCGTATCGGGTGTCGCGCGTTTTCCTGTGCGGCGCTTCGATGGGCGGCACCGCGAGCCTGACGTTCGCGGCGTTGCATCCGGAACTTGTGGACGGCGTGGCTTCGATGAACGGGACGGCCAACCTGGTCGAGTATGCCGGTTTTTCGGAAGCGATTGCGGCCTCGTTCGGCGGCAGCAAGGCGGCGATCCCCGAGGAATATAAAAAGCGCAGCGCCGAATTTTGGCCGGAGCGCTTCACGATGCCGGTGGGCATCACGTCGGGCGGCAAGGACGACGTCGTGCCGCCCCAAAGCGTCGTGCGACTGGCCAATGATCTGAAAGCGCGTGGCCGCGAAGTGCTGCTGATCCATCGCGAGGAAGCCGGCCACTTGACGAGCTACGACGACGGCCGGGCCATCATCGAGTTCGTCATCCAAAAGGCGCGGCCCGGAAGAACCAATTTATGACTGCTGAAACCGACACCAAAATCACGCTGGGACCGTATGCGACGAAAATTCACGAGGAAGAGTTGATCGAACTGCTAGACCTGTGGGAGTTCGCCCCGGGGCTCAAGGAGAAGATCGCCGGACTGATCCACGACCAGGCGGATGCTTTGAAGGGGCCGCACCTCTTCCGCTACTACAACCCGCGACCGAGCAAGGTCGCCGCCGCGGAGCAGGCGTTCGCGGAGTTGCTGGGCGTCAAACACGTGCTGGCCGTGAACTCCTGCACGTCAGCGCTCATCGCGGCGCTGCGGGCGTTGGGCGTAGGCGCGGGCGACGAGGTGATCGTGCCGGCCTACACGTTCTTCGCGTCCGCCGCTGTGATTGGCACGTGCAACGCGATCCCGGTCATCGCGGACGTGGATGACACGCTCACACTGGATCCGAAAGACGTGGAGCGGAAGATCACGCCGCGCGCGCGCGCGATCATCGTCGTTCACATGCGCGGCAAACCGGCGCAGATGGATGAATTGATGGCGATTGCGGCACGGCACAAGCTCGCGGTGATCGAGGACGTGGCGCAGGCCGCCGGTGGTTCCTATAAAGGCCGCATGCTCGGCTCCATCGGGACGATGGGCTGCTTCAGTTTCGACTACTACAAGATTCTGAACTCTGGCGAAGGCGGCTTTGTCGTGACCAACGATGAGTGGCTGCACACCCGCGCGCAGTCGTGGCACGATTGCGCCGCGTGCTGGCGTCCCAACCGGTTCGCCACCGAGCGGCGCGAGGGCGAATTGTTCTGCGGCGAGAATTATCGTATGAGCGAATTGCAGGGCGCGGTGGCGCTGGCACAAATCCGGAAGGCGCGGAAGTTTATTCTGGGCTATCGCGCGGCGTTCACAAAGATCGTGGGCCAACTGAAGCTGCCAGCGGGAGTAACGCTCCAGCGGGTGTCGGATCCCACCGGCGATGCGTGCTCCAATCTGATTCTCTTCCTGCCGAGTGTGGAGCAGACCAAGCGTGCGCTCGCCGCGATGCAGGCCGCCGGCGTTCCGGCGGGCGGCATTTACGACAGCAAGGTCAAGGACTGGCACATCTACACGTACTGGGAGCATATCCTGGACAAGAAATCTGTGGCCCGCGATGGTCTGCCGTGGTCGGGCGTGCCGGCGGAGGAACTGCCGCGCTACTCGCCGACGATGTGTCCGCAATGCACGGATTACCTGTCGCGCGCAATCATGATAGACATCCACTGGCAATACTCGAAGGACGACTGCGCGGCCATTGCGCGGGCGATCAATCAAGTGCTGGCGGCGCTGTAAAATATTGCCCCAAGACGAAAGCGCTTTTGAACGAATCTGCAATGAAAAACAATGCCAATTCCTTCCGTGGAATCTTCACCAAGTGGCTTGCCACCTGCGCGGTTGTGGCTGTGGTGGGTGCCAGTTTGTCAGCAACTGAAAGCAAATCCGCCGATGCGAAAGATACCATCAAGGCGCAACCAGCCTACCCCAACTCCACGGGCCAACTGGTCTGGGACACGTTGCGTGGACACTTTCGCATAAGCTTCACCCTTGATCCGCCCGCGGCCACTTGGGACGCGCTCAAACGCGATGATCCCCGACTGGCCAGCGGCGAATACAAGAGTGGCGCCTACCGGCTCAAGCTCAGCGAGAAGGACGCGGGCAAACAAACGCGCCTGATCAACTATGAACTCACCCGCGCGGATGGTCAGCCCTTCCGGAGGCTTGAGAGTCGCCTTGAGTGCAAGACCAGCTATTCGGGCGTTTACAAGATTTTCGAGCCCGGGTCCTTCAGCCAGCAGAACTACAAGATTGATCTGCCCTTCCGCATCAGCGGCAGAGCGCGCGCTGAGATTGATCAACCGGTGCTCTGGATGCAGCAAACCGACGGTCGCAACACGCTGACCCTGGGTCTGCTGGACCAGGTGGCGGTCACCAGCTTTGAAGGCTCGACCTACGACCCCAGCAATGGCGGCGAAGCGCCCGGCATTGCCAACAGCTATGTGCGCATCGTTCTGAAACAAACCTGGTCCAATGGCGCGCCCGCGCTGGTTTTCAAGGACGCCCTTTACTTCAACGCCAATCCGGACCTTACCTGGTTCGAGGCCCTCGAAGGTTACAGCGCGGCCGTTGACGCGGCGCGCGACTTCAAGGCGCGACCGGTGAGTGAGTGGGCCTTGAACCCGATGTGGCACTCCTGGTATGCCCACGGCGACAAAATTGACGAGGCGCAGATCCGGGACGACGCCCGCCATGCCCGCGCCCTCGGCGCAACGACCATCGAGCTTGACGCCGGCTGGAACATGCCGCGTGGGGTTCCCTACTCCTTTGATAACGAGGGCGACTACGACTTCGACTCCGGCCGTTTCCCCAACCCCAAGGGGATGATCAGCGAGATGCACGCCGCCGGCCAGCGCGTCGTCCTCCACGTCGCCCCGCTCCTGATGGGTAAGAATTCCCGGGCTTGGGCACAGATGAAGGACGGCATGATTATGGTGGGCAGCAAGCCGGATGCGCACCTGGACCCGCGCCTCAAGAAAGTTCAGGATTACCTGCTGGCTGCCTGGGAACACATGTTCACCGAGTATGGAATTGACGGGCTGTGGTACGACTTTCTCGAAATTCCCGATCGTGCCGACCCGCCGGCAGCCGGGATGGGAGTCGCCTCATCCGACCTGCACGTTGCCTACACGCAACTGATGCAATCGCTCTATAACAAATCTCTCGCGCTGAACTCCAATGCCGTGATCATTCTGCGCCGTCCCTCGGCCAACCTGAACGCCAAGACTTACTGCACGCACGTCTGGCCGATGGACACGCCGCAGGATTACAACATGAACCGGCGCGACATCGTCTATATGAAGACGTTCGGGCCGGGGGTGTTGACCCACGCGTGCTGCACGAGTTGGGCGATCACCGAAAGCGATGTGAACGTCGCCCGGCAGATGGCCAGCATGGTCCTGGCTGGCGTGCCGGCCTTCTCGGTCAAGCTGGCCGAGTCGCCCGCCGCGCACAATGCCATCGTCAAAGCCTGGCTGGCGTTCTACGAACCGAACAAGCGCGACCTCGTGCTTGGCCGGACGACGCCGCTGCTGCCCACGCCGCCCTCGGCCGCCCTGCGGATTGAGGGTGAGAAACAGGCGTTCTTCGGTTTCTTCGAAGCCGTGCCGGGCCTCATCGAAGTCTCGAAGCCCGTGGACAGAATCACCATCGTCAATGCCTTCAGCAAACGCACCGCGACCCGGTTGGAAGGTGTAAAAGGCGACTGGGCGGCCCAAGTTTACGATCAAGCCTGGCAGCCGATGAGTAAAACGAAACTGAAAACTGACGCGCAGGGCAGCCTGAGCCTCAACTTCACCGGCGCGACCGGATGTCACACCATCGTGCTGACGAAGAAGTTGTGAGACTCATAACCGGCAATGGAAGCAATCAAGATAATGGCAGCATGAATACTTCATTGAAAAATCACTTTCAACGGGAGGAACGATTATGAAATACGGGGTTTGCCTGGAAATGCAGTTTCCCGACCGTCCGTTTCTCGACCGCATCGCGGCGGCGGGACGGGCGGGCGTCAAGTTCGCCGAGCTGTGGTTCACCGACCTGACGGCGTGGACGAACGGGATGAACAAAGACGACGTGAAGCGCCCGGACAAAGTCCGCACCACCGCTGCCAAGGCGGGCGTGACGCTCACCAACGCCGTGATCGGTTCACCGGACGGCTCGATTGGCGGTGGGTTGACTGACGCCAAAAACCGCCGCGCCTGGCTCGCGCGGGCGAAGGACACGCTGGAATTCTGCCGCGAGGCGGGCGTCGGCGCGGCCATCGTCTGCACGGGCAACGTGGTGAAGGCCCTGCCGCGGCCACGCCAGCGCCGGAACGTGCTCGACGGCCTCGCGGCCACTGCGGAGTTGGCGGAGAAACTGAAGGTGAATCTTTGGCTGGAACCGTTGAACGACAAGGTTGACCACCCGGATTATTTCCTTACGAGTTCGGACGAGGGCGCGGCGCTCTGCCGCGAGGTTGGGTCGGCACAATTGAAGTTGCTCTTCGACTGCTATCACATGCAGATCATGGAAGGCGACTTATGCGGGCACATTTTCCGGAATCTGGACGTCATCGGCCATTTCCACTCGGCTGGGCATCCGGGCCGCCACGAACTGTGGCTGGGCGAGACGAATTATCCGTTCGTGGTCCGGGAAATTGAAAAGACCGGTTACAAAGGCGTGTTCGCCTTCGAATACCAGCCCACGCTGCCGCCGGCGGAAAGTTTGAAACGCACCCTCCGTTACCTGAAGGAGATTTGACATGCATCGAGTACTGGCTTTCGGCTGTCATCCGGACGACGTGGAGTTCATCTGCGCCGGCACACTGGCGTTGCTCGCGCAACGCGGCTGCGAAATTCACATCGCCATCATGGCCGGCGGCGACGTCGGCTCGCCGACCTTGCCGCGTGCGGAGATTCGCGAGTTGCGGCTCAAGGAAGCGCAGGCCGCCGCGGATGTCATCGGAGCGCGTTTCCATTTCGCAGGCGGCCAGGACATCGAGGTGGAATACAACGCCGAGTATCGCCGCCGCGCGATCCGCGTGATGCGCGTGGTGAACCCGACCATCGTGTTCACCCACCCGCCGTACGATTACCTGCCGGACCACGAGGAAACCTCCCGCCTCGTCCGCAACGCCGCCTTCATCGGTCCCGTGCCCAACTATGATTGCGGCACGCCCACGCCGCCGACCTTGCGCATCCCGCATTTGTATTACGCAAACGCCATCGGCGGGCGCGACATCTTTGGCCGCCCTTTGCCGCTCACCTGCGCGGTGGACATTTCCACCGTCATGGAAACCAAGACGCGGATGCTCGCCTGTCACGCCTCGCAGCGCGAATGGCTGCGCGCCATCATGAACTGCGACGAGTATCTGGACCTGATGCGGAAGCTGGCGGTCAACGACGGCCGACGGGCGGGCGTGGCACAGGCGGAAGGTTTCATCCAGCACGTCGGCGAAGGCCATCCGCAGGACAACGTGTTGAAACAACTGCTGGGCGAGAAATGCATTGAGTTCGTGAAGGAGTCCCGGCCCGGAGAAGCGCAAACCCGATAACCAAATGACCTTCGCCCTCAGCCCCCTGGATATCGCGGTCATCGCAGTTTCCATCCTGGCCGTGGTCGCGGTGGGGTTGTGGGCGGCGCGCAACCAGGAGAAATCGGCGCGCGGCTACTTCCTCGCTTCGGGCCGGCTGCCGTGGTACATCATCGGCGCGGCGTTTGTCTCCACGAGCGTGTCGAGTGAGCAGATCGTTGGCACGGTCGGCGCCACCTACAAATACGGCATGGGCATCGCGAACTGGGAATGGTGGTTGGTGCCCACCTACGGCCTGATGACGCTCGTGTTCATTCCGATCTGGATGCGCAACCGCGTCATCACCATCCCGGATTTTTTGGCACGCCGCTTTGGGCCGGGGTGCGCGGACATTTACAGTTGGGTGATGCTCGTTGCGTACGTCTTCGTGTTCCTGGTGCCGGTGCTTTACAGCGGGAGCCTCGCGCTGACCGAACTGACCCGCTGGAATTTTTACGCGGTGCTGTGGGGCATGGTCGCGCTCGTCGCGCTCTACACGACCAAGGGCGGCCTCTCGTCGGTCATCTGGACGGATGCCTTGCAATGTCTGATGCTCGTGGGCGGCGGGGTGATTTTGTTTTTCATCGCGTTGGGCAAAGTGCCGGGCGGCTGGGCTGCGATGGCAGCCGCGAACCCGGATCGGTTTCACCTTTACCGCCCACCCGGCGACGAAGCCGCGCCGTTTCCCGGCATCCTGCTGGCCACGTTCGGCGTGTACATCTTTTACTCCGCCGGCAACCAGGTGATGGCCCAACGAATCCTTGCCGCGCGCTCGACGTGGGACGGGTTGATGGGCGTGTGGTGGGCCGGCGTGGTCAACCTGCTCCGTCCGCTGGTCACGTGTTTCCTGGGCTTGATCGTGTTCCACTGGATCAACGTGATGCACGCCGCGCCGCCACTGAAGAATCCGGATGAGGCGTTCCCGTTTGCGCTGCGCTACCTCGCGCCCGATTGGGGACTGCGCGGCATCATCCTCGCCGGCTTTCTCGCCGCGGTCATGTCCACCGTCAGCGCGCTGGCCAACTCGACAGCCACGATTTTCGGCCTCGACGTTTACAAACGCATCTTCCGCCCCGACGCGGACGACGCGCGGCTGGTGCGGATGGGGCGCGTCGCCTCGCTGGCGGCGATGGGCATCGCCGCGCTTGTGGCCCCATCGGTCGCGCACTTGGGCGGCGTCTTCAAATATTTTCAAAATGGCGTGACTTACCTAGCCACGCCGTTCATCTCGGTGATGCTGCTCGGGCTGTTGTGGAAGCGGACCAATCGCCAGGGCGCGCTGTTCGGGTTGATCGGCGGCTCGGCGATCACGTTGGCGATGGCGTTCGGCGCGCCGTTGGTCGGCATCAAGCTGCACTGGCTTTACGTCGCGGCCATCGCGCAGGCGATCACCATGGCAGGAATCGTGGTGATTTCGCTGCTCACCTCACCGCCCCCGGAAAGTCAGTGGCGGCCATTCCACTGGACGCTCACAGCGCTCAAGCAATACGACGACGGCGTGAAACGCCCGTGGTATCAGAGCGTTTTGCTTTGGTGGGTCATTTACACCATCGTCTGGGTGTATCTCTATTGGCGGTTCTGGTGAGCGGCCATGCGTGGCGCTCCGCTCGCCAAGAATTCAGGTGAACGCGGGCACCTCAAAAAATGAGCGCGTCAAATCCAGTTCAGCGGCTCTCCCTCACCCTTACCCTCTCCCGCTGGGAGAGGGAACAGCAGGCGAATACTCTTCGACTTGCGGACGATAGTCCGGCCGATTCAAACGCACGACTTTTCAAGCACCGGCGAAGACGACTCCCTCTCCCAGCGGGAGAGGGCCGGGGTGAGGGAGGACCTTCCGCTTTGGCAGCCGTGCTCAAGAATTGAGATGCCCCCAACGCCATCGCGTGTTTGACTCCGGAGCAGAAACGATCACCATCACGCCCGGCGCATTGCCAATCAGGCTGCGCCCCGAATTCTGAGGAAAAACCATGAAACTACGCATCGCCCTGCTGATCGCCTGCCTGCCGTCATTTTTAACTCCGTTGCGAGTCGGAGGGGGCGAGCCATCCGCGAGCGACCTCGCCGTGGAAGGGATCTTCTCGGCGAAATCCGCCGGCGCCACAGGCGATGGCGTGACTGATGACACCGCCGCCATCCAGAAAGCGCTCGACGACGCGGGCAAAACCGGTGGACGCACTTGGTTGCCGCCCGCGCGCTACCTCGTCAAAGGCAGTTTGCGTATTCCGCCCGGCGTCACGCTGCAGGGCGACATGGAATCGCCCGTGTGGACTGAACCGCTGAACGGCTCGATTATTCTTGCGACCGGCGGACGCGACAACGAGGACGGCCCGGCGCTGTTTGAACTGGGTCATTCCTCTGCCGCGCGCGGCTTGACGGTATTTTATCCCGAACAGATCGCGACAAACATTCATCCGTACGCCTGGACATTTCACCTGCAAGGTCACGACAACACCGTGGAGAACGTCACCCTCATCAACAGCTATAACGGCATTCGCATCGGCCCGGAAGGCAACGTGCGACATCGCATCCGCAGCGTTTATGGCTGCGTGTTGCGGCGCGGAATTTTTGTGGATTCCTGTTCGGACATCGGGCGCATCGAGAACGTCCAGTTCCACTGCCATTGGTGGTCGGCAAAGGAAGTGGGCGGCGACTGGAAACCGGTGCATGAGTTCATGTGGAAGAACTGCGAAGCCTTCATCTTCGGCCGCACGGACTGGGAGTACGTGAACAACACGTTCGTCTTTCCCGTGAACATCGGTTACCGGTTCATTCAAACAAAAGCCGGCGCCGCCAACGGCCAGTTCTCCGGCATTGGCGCGGACGAATCGCAAATTTGCGTCAAGGTCGAGGCGATCCAGCCGATGGGCCTGCTCATCTCAAACGGCCAGTTCGTCTGCATGCACGGCGACACGCGCGTCCCCGTGGTGGTCGAGAACACTTGTCAAGGTTCGGTGCGCCTCGTGAACTGCGCGTTCTGGGGACCAAACCGGCAATGCGTCGTGTCGCACAGCAAGAGCTTCGTCTCGCTTTCGGATTGCTACCTGAGCACGACTTTCGGCGGGAAGAACAAATCCCGCCTGCCCCTGGTTGAGGCTGATGGCGGCAAATTGCAAGTGCGCGGGTGCAGCTTTGGAACAGATGAACCGGCCATCGCGTTGCGCCCGGGACTTCAGCACGCCATCATCAGCGAGAATAACGGCGTCAAGGGGGTGGAAATTCTAAATGAAATCGGCGAACAGGCCATCCTCGCCAATAACGAGCAAACGTTTTCAGCTACTAATCGGCCCGCCGTGAAATGACCGCCCGCCGAGGTCCTCCGCCCGCCCCGATCCGCCAAGGCTGCAAGGTGCCTGCTTAGAGGCGGCTGGCGATGCGGCGAAAATGGTAGCCCAGAACGGCGAGTTCGATGGCATGACGAAACTGCCTTGGCCGACGCAGCAACGTGCTCCAGAAAAACTTCCAGTAAAAGTGGCGACCCCGGTCCCAAACGCCGAGCAGCCAGAAGGTTTTCACGAACGCGCGAAAATCAGTTCCCGAAAGCCGCAAACGCGGGCCGCGGGACCGGTGCTGTTCCATGAAAGTCCGGATTCTTTGGTAATAAACTTTCGGCTCGTAAAGTTTCTTCATCAATTCACGGTAACCAGATTGCAGGAACTCCCGGTCCAGCTTGGTTCTGAAATTGAGCACCGCTTCGGTGTTGTTACCGGTGCTGGCCGTTTCCATGCGACCCTCCTTCACCAATCGTTGATACAGTCTGGTTTGCGGCAACGCCTGCAAGAGACCCACCATGGCGGTGACCACGCCCGAGTTTTGGATGAACTCGAATTGGCGCTTGAAGATGTCATGCTTGTCGCTGTCGAAGCCGACAATGAATCCGCCCATCACTTCCATCCCGGCGCGCTGGAGGGTGTGGATGGTGGCGACGAGATCGCGGCCTTTGTTCTGGAGCTTGTGACATTCCTGGAGGCTTTCGGGCGATGGCGTTTCGATGCCGACAAAAACTTTTTTGAAGCCCGCCTTGACCATCAACTCGCAAAGTTCTGCATCATCAGCCAGATTGACGGAGGCCTCCGTAAAGAAACCCAGGCTGGGCCGCGTGCGCGAACGCCAGGCAATCAACTCGCGGAGCAGACTCTTCGTCCGCTTTTTGTCGCCGATGAAATTATCATCCACGATAAAAACCATGTCCTGCCACCCATGTCGCCGCAATGATTCAAGCTCCTCGATGAGTTGCGCCGGGGTCTTGGTGCGGGGCACGCGGCCATTCATGATGATGATGTCGCAGAATTCGCAGTCGTAGGGGCAGCCCCGCGAGAATTGAACCGCCATCGTGACGTACAGCCGCAAATCAATGAGGTCCCAGCGCGGCACGGGCACGCGCGTGATGTCGGGCCGGCCCGTGGCCTGATAGAGCGGACGCACCGTTCCACCGATCAGGTCCGAAACCAGTTCCGGCATGATTTCCTCAGCTTCGCCCAAAACGAAATGCTGAATCGCGGGAAACGCTTCGTGGCCGGTCGTGAAGAGCGGACCGCCGGCGATGACCGGTTTTTTAAGCGCCAGACACCGCGCCACGATTTCATTTGCTGAATCCCTGTGCACGATCATCGCGCTGATCATCACGTAATCGGCCCGGCGTAAATCGCTGTCCGTGAGCCGCTCCACATTCAAATCCACCAACTTGAGCTTCCAATCGGCGGGCAGCATCGCGGCGATGGTGAGCAGGCCGAGCGGCGGGAAGGGGGATCGCTTCGAAACAAAACGCAGCACGTGTTTGAAACTCCAAAACGTGTCCGGGTTTTGCGGATAAACCAAGAGAATCCTCATAACATTTTCAGCGCCGCCAGCAACTGTGCAAAACAAACCTATCACCCGATCGCCGCGGCCACATCAAGATTTCCTCTCCGTCTTTAGCGCCATATTGAGCAATGGGCGGGTGGAGTTCGGAGGCCGGAGTTTGGCCAGCGACTTCGGCTGGTGAACTTTCATCAGCACCACGCCTGAAGGGAGTCTCCCAGGCACCCGGTGAGAGCGACAGCGTCACCAACATTTCGGCCAGAAGGGTCATCTATTCGCGTCATTTCCCAGGCAAGAGTTTTGGTTTCCAGCTCAAACAGGTGTTTGACGGCGTGCATACTCTGCCAGTGCGTGAACATTTTCCCGGGGCGTGTCGCGCGGAATTTCACAACCTGCGCCGACGATGTAACGCGCCCCTGCCTGGCGATGACATTCCGCAATCGCCTTCGTCACGCCGAGGGCATCGCCGTTGCGCAACACCACCACAGGATTGATGTTGCCAAGCAGAACCTGGCTGGCGCCCATTTGCTGCCGTGCTTCGGACAGGGTCGCCAGTGAATCCAAATCCACAATGTCGCAGCCGAGCCGGCCCATGCCGCCGAGAATGGGACGCGTGTTGCCGCAAATGTGCAATCGCACCAAAGCCCCGAGCGCCTGAATGCCATCCACCAGTTTCTTCTCGTACGGCCAGACAAAGGTTTCGTAGATTCGCGGACCGACGAGGGACGCAGCGGCGTCGCCGATCCCAATCGCCTCCGCGCCCGCTTCGACCTGGCAGCGGGCAAAGCGCAATTCCAGATCGATGACGAACTGGAACAGGTCGCGCACGAATGGCGGGTCGTCGAAAAAATCCAGCATGAGATTGTTGATGCCGCGCAGGTCGGCCGCTTCGGCGCACGGGCCTTCAACCCAGCCTTCGATCAATTTGTCGCCGCGCAACTTTTCTTTGTGGAGCGCAACCGCCTGGACAGCGTTGTGCATTCGCCCACCGCCGAGCGGGTCGGGCATTTTCAGCCGCGCCAGCCTGGTCTTGTCCGTCAACAACGCTTGTTCTTCGACTATCGCCACCGGCTGGTCGTCGAAATACTCCACGACCGCGCCGCAATCCGCCGCTTCGCGCGCCGGGTCGGACATCGTATTGACGTAATCGAAGCCGAAGGTTTCCGCCGTGCGGATCTGCGCTTCGACCCGCACGCGATGATCGGTGCAATAATCGCGATACCGCGCGCCAATCTGGTCGCACGCGAACATCATGGTGATGGGCATCAGCGGCAGTCGATCCACTGGACGACCGTTCAAGTGGGCTAAAATTCGTTCACGACCAGTCATGTTTCGGTTCTCTGCTAAAGCATCAGCGGATGGAGTGCACGGCGAAGAGACGCTGCTGGATGGCCGCAATGAACTCCGGTCGCGTGCCGCAACAGCCGCCCACAAAGTCCGCACCCAGTTCGATCAGTTCAGGAACGTAGCTGGCGAATATTTCGGGCGTCACGTCGTAGTGCGCCCGGCCATCGACCAGCCTGGGCAAACCCGCGTTGGGCTTGAGCCAGATCGGGCGGTCGGTGGCCGCCCGCAGCCGCCGGCAAATTGCGGCGAACGACGCGATGCCCTGCCCGCAGTTTGCGCCGATCACATCCGCGCCCGCCGCGACCAAGTCCGCGACGGCCTGCTCCGGCGTGTTCCCCATCATCGTGCGGTCTTTGTTTTTGCCCGAATCAAACACCAGGCACGCCACAATCGGCAAACCGGTCGTGTGCGCGCCACCCACCGCCAAGCGCGCTTCCGCCAGGTCCGCCATTGTTTCGATCACGAGCGCGTCCGCGCCGGCGTTGGCCAGTGCCTGCGCCTGTTCCGCAAAGGCGTCGGCCAATTCGTCCGCGCCGATGTCGCCACTCATCAACAATTTTCCGCTGGGGCCAATCGACGCGAAAACGCGGGCGTGGCCATTGGCCGCTTCCCGCGAGATCTCAACACCGGCTCGATTAATCTCCGCAACCCGGTCGGCCAGACCAAACTCCGCCAACCGAATCCGGTTGGCGCCGAAGGTATTGGTCAAAATGATCTGGCTGCCGGCCGCAACATAGGCGTCGGCAACCTCACGGACGAGGTCTGGATGGGCGAGGTTCCAAGCATCGGGATTTTCGCCGGTGGCCAATCCACGCGCCTGTAGCTCCGTCCCCCAGGCGCCGTCGGTCACAACCGGCCCTCGGGCAAGAAGATTAGCGATTAGTGAACTCACTTAAGTGTGGCAAGACCCACGGCCATTTCCAAATCAATCAACCAAACAAAAATCTGTCTATCCTCAAGCGCCCTTCCGGAATTCCACCCGCCAGGTGCCGTCTTCCATTTGGGTCGTCTGGTGCACAAACCCTTCTCTGCCCAGCTTGGTGTAAAGCGGCACCGGCTCGAAGGGTACGAGCAGGACCAAAGGTTGTCCAGGCCGCAGCCGCGCGACAACGTTGTCAATCGCATCGCACGGTGTGGCGCCGCGCGCAAAGAATGGGCGCGTGTCCAGCACGAGCGGGCTGGTTTGCGGGGCCTTCAAGGTTTCGTTCATGCCAATCAAATTAAATTTGCCCGCGGCCGTCTGCTTTGATGCAGGTCAAGACCGCCGGACAAATCCATGATCATGGACCGAACAAATTTCCAGATGGAGCAGCTTGGGAACGCGGGGCGCGTCCTGCCACGCCTGATTTTCGCAAATCATTATCGCCAACGACTTCAACCGCCAGGCCGTTTCGACCGCTTTCGCTTCTGGTCCGGCGTCCAGACGGGTGAAGAACGCGGCCGATGGAAAAATTACCAGCCGGGTTTTTCCGGGAGACTCGCGTCGAACTCGCTCACGAGTTGCGCCTCGTAATCACCGGCGTATTCGCCGGCGAAAAACCTTTCGAGAGCTTCGTCGTATAAACGTTGCCAGGAAGCTTCCTCGCGGCCGGGCACGATAGGATAGAAAAGCGCCTGGTTCGATTTCGCCGCTTTGAAATCCCCTGGGGCATCGCCGATCATCAAGATCTTCTCTGACGGATATTTTCCAGCCGCGGCGAATTTGATGTGTTCGGTTTTCGTGCCCAGTTCCTGACCCGCGATCAGTTGCACCGCGCTGGCGATGTCGTGCTCGGCCCACTCCCGTTCCAAAGCCTCGGTCGGAGTTTGGGAAACCACAATCGTATCGGCCTTCTGCTTCATCTGGCCAAGGCTCTCGCGAAACCGCGGGAAGGGCGGCACGCCTTTGACAATGTCCCCGATCATGGCGTTGACCGCGTGGGACCAGGTCAAAACCGTTGCGAGTTCCTGGTTCCCGTTTCTGACCGCCGCGCTCAACGTGGCGTTGCTCAACTTGGTTTCGTGAGCAACCCATTGGTCGAGCGTTTTGGTGGCGGGCACGACGACCTTGCGGGCGACGACTTGTGGACGTTCGCGCAGCAGATTCAAAGCGCGCGAGAGGGCGGGGAAGCGATTCGCGCCGCGCGTCTTCGAGTAGAGATTGACGAAGTCCCAAACCTCGCGGGCGTATTTGCTCGCCGCTTGCAGGTTGAAATGCTTGATGAACATCGGCGCGAAACATTCCTTGTGTTTGATCTCCATCGTGTCAAACACGCAGCCGTCCGAATCAATACCAATGAAAAATTCCTTCGTTGGTTTGAAGTCGCGCAATACTTGGGCCGGGTCGCTCATAAACTGATGCGGGCAAAGTAGGCGGAGAAAGCCATGCGGAGTCAAACTCGATTTAAGTCCCGGCACTGAACCGCATCAAATTGACCAGCTATAATTTCGCCGGCTCCAGTCTCGGCACCAACCCGTGAATGATCAGCAGCCCCACAAGGTACGCCACGCTACAGGCCGCAAAAACCGGCAGGTAGTTGCCGTCGGTCCATTGCAGTATGTGTCCGGTCGCGCTGCTGAAAAGAATGCCTCCCACGGCACCCGCCATGCCGCCAATTCCGACCACCGAGCCCACCGCGCGGCGGGGAAACATGTCCGACGCCAGCGTGAACAGATTCGCGGACCAGCCTTGATGCGCCGCTGCCGCCACGCTTACCAGCGCAACCGCGATCCACAAATCCTTCGTCTGCGACGCGAACATCACCGGCACAACGCAGAGCGCGCACCACAACATCGCGGTCTTTCGCCCGGCATTGACGCTCCAGCCGCGCTTGATGAGCCGCCCCGAGAGCCAGCCGCCGCCAATGCTCCCCACATCCGCGACCAGGTAGATCACGACCAGCGGCAAACTGACCTGCGCCAGGCTGATGCCGTAGTTCTTGTCGAGAAACTTTGCCGTCCAATAAAGATAGAACCACCACACGGGATCGGTGAGAAACTTACCGATGGCGAACGCCCACGTTTGCCGATGCGGCAGCAACCGTGGCCAGGGAATTTTCTCCAGACTTTCAGACGGGTCGCTGCGGATGTGGGCCAGTTCCGCCGCCGACAACCGCGGGTGTTTTTCCGGCCGGCGATAAAGCGGCAGCCAAAGGGCCAGCCAGAGAAAACCAACGGCGCCGACCATCACGAAGGCCCATTGCCAGCCCCAGTTCAATGCAATGAACGGCACTGTCAATGGCGCGATGATGGCGCCAAAGTTGGTGCCCGAGTTGAAAATGCCAGTGGCCAGCGCCCGCTCGCGTTTCGGAAACCACTCGGCCACCGTTTTGATGGCGGCTGGAAAATTGCCAGCCTCACCGAGACCGAGCGAAAACCGCGCGATCGCAAAACCGGCTACCGAATGCGCCAATCCGTGAGCCATCGCCGCCACACTCCAAATCGCAAGCGCGACCGCATAGCCGAGCCGCGTCCCGAACCGGTCGATCAACGCTCCGGCCACGAGCAATCCCAGTGCGTAAGCCAATTGAAAAGCCACGACGATGTTGCCGTAGTCCACCTCGCTCCAGCCAATCTCCTTTTGCAACAGCGGCGCCAGAATGCCCAGAATCTGACGGTCCATGTAGTTGATCGTCGTCGCAAACAAGAGCAGCGCGCAGATGATCCAACGATAATAGCCTATTCGCGGTGATGCGATTTCGCCTTCAGTCATGGGAGACTTTTTGGTGGATGGCGAATGATCTTGCACGGTTTAGATCGGTTTCAAGTTCCAGCAGATTGAGCTCTTGTCCGGAGTAATGGTTTCGGTCAAGGATTGCCGCTCATCCAATCGCACGCAAACGATTTTGTGACAGGCTGCGGGTTTTTCCTACCCGTCGTTGACTTCTCGCGTCGCTAGGTGTTCACTGCTTTTCGCCCCGGCGGGGTTAATGAGCGGCCTCCAACAAGCATTGTTGTCACTCATTGCGAATGTGACTCAGCAGATGCAGATCTGTTCTCGGCCGTGCTCAATATCAGCCCAGCTTCGGGGTACCAATGCAGCAAACTGGAGCGCGTTATGAGCCGAACCAAACTCGAGATCATTATCAAGGACACCCATCGCGGACTGTGGTACGAGGACGGCGTGCTTACCAAAGTGGTCGAAGCCGGCCGCTACTAGATTCCCCTCAAACGCTTGCTCTTCTTCCGGCCAAAACCCCGCGTCGAAGTTCAGCTCGTGGACATGCGTGAGCGCGACCTGACCATCAAAGGCCAGGAAATCCTCACCGCCGACAAAGTCTCCCTGCGCGTGAGCATCATCGTGCAGTTTCGCGTCGTTGACTCGAAGCTCGCGCTGCACGCCGTCGAGAAATACGAAGACCGCCTTTACAGCGACGTGCAACTTGCCGCCCGCCGCTCGCTGGCCACCATGACGCTGGAGGAAATCCTCACCAACCGCAATCGCCTCAGCCAAGACATCCTGCGCGACGTGAAGAACACCGCCGCCACCTACGGCGTCACCATCCAACGCGCCGACGTGAAAGACCTCGTCTTCCCCGGCAACCTTCAGGAGATCATGAACAAGGTGCTCGCCGCCGAACGCATGAGCCAGGTGCAACTCGTGGAAGCCCGCACCAAGGCCGACGTGCAAAAGATCGAGTCGCAAAGCAAAGCCGACGCACAACGAACGGAAGCCGAAAGCCGGGCCCACGCCCAACGCCTCGCCGCGCAAGGCGATGCCGAAGTCCAGCGCCTGCAAACCGAAGCCGAAATCAAACGCCTGCAGGAACGCGAACGTAACGCGCAAGCCTACGCAAAACACCCGGCTCTCATGCGCATCTTGGAACTGGAAACCCTTCGCGAGTTGGGAGGAAATGCCAACGCGCGAATCTACATCGGGTTTGATAAACACGCCGTTGCTGACGCGGCCAAAGACGGGAACTGATTCGCAGAGTCTCGCCCCGTGCGCAGGCTCTTGCACCGCAGCTCTGAACGTTCGTCTGCAGTCGAATCCTATTTAATTCATGCCTGCCATTTACCGCATCCAATGCACTGCGTGTGGTAAAGCGCCGGAAGTCGAAGGCGTCTTAGCTGGCTGCGTTGGCGAAAAGAAAATCTCCAGCTGAAGTTGGGCAATTGTACCCACTGTGGAGCGGCGGACTTTACGACAGTCGCAAAAGCGACGAAACAAGAATTGATGTGTCCACATTGCCGGACACAAAATGTGCGCTGCAGGTTTGCAGGAATGTCCTGAGGGTAGGTGTGTCGCCCTTACAGGGCTTGGGATTTATTGCCGATTAACCCGGGGCTTCACCCCGGGCTATTATCTTTTCACCGCTTGTCCGCCGCAGGCATCGCGTTGGTCGCAGGACGCAACAGGTCGGGATTCATGCTGACCACGTAGTAGATGCCGTTCAGGTTCGCAATGGTGTCGCGGATGAATTCGGTCATGGCGTCGGGTGAATAATGGCCTTCCCGCAAATCCTGGCTTTCGCGTTTCAAGGCGAGGTCCAGGGATTCCTGCGGTGATTTGTAGAGGCAGATGCCGCCAAAGACATTCCAGTGCCGGCTTTTATCCGAGCCGTCCTCCTTGTTGCCCGGGAGCAGGAAGTTTTCCTGCGCCACCGAGCCGGGGAGTTTGTCGCGCGGGATGGATTTGACCCAAAAGAACGGGATGCGGATGGTTTCGTCCACGAGTCCCACGGCGGCGCGCTTGTCGCCGGTGATGCGGACGGCTTCGCGGAACAGCAGGATCATGGGCAGGTTGTGATTCTCGACGCCGGGGTCGCCATGCTTGGGCGTGGTCTGGCACACGGCGCGCAGATAACGGCGGTCGTGCTGAGCGAAGTGGATGAGTTGCTCGAACTGTTCGACGCGCGTGCGGGACTTGTAATACTGCCACTGCGTGCGACTCAGGTAATTCTTGAGATGCGTCAGGTCGCGCGGTGGCCCGAGTTTTTCCAGCGTGACCTCCAACCCCAGGTCTTGTTTGAGGTAACGTTCGATGGTTTTCAAGATTTCCGGCGCCGTTACGCGGCCCGCCTCGAATTTCGAGTATTGCGGTGAGTCGAGCAACTCGCGCAGGTGATCGCGGAAGAAAAGCGTCTTGGAAATAAACTCGTCCTGCCCCCGGGTGGTGAGCGTTTCCGCGTCTTCGACCAGCCCGATCAATTCAAGCAATAGATCGTAGCCCATGCCTGCCGCGTAAAACTGGTTGCAGTCTTCGATCTTGCCGCGGCAATAGGTCTGTTCGGTCTCGGTCAATTGCGGGAGGCGCGCGTGGTAAGCCAGATCGAAGCGCACGGCTTCGTTGTAAGTCTCTTCCGCCAGTTGCCGCGCGTACGGCGAATCGGCAGCGGGCGGTTTGGGGTGACTGAGGGAATCGAGCGGACTTTGTTTCGCCCCGGCGTAAGGCAGCGCGAACAGAGGGCGGTTCACATAATCTTGCGGTGACACGTAGCGATAAAGCTCACGCGGTCGGGGGAAAGGTTTGCCCGCGTCCACGGCTTTGGCTTCGGTCTCGTAGGGATCGCCGGTGGCGGTGAGTTGCTCCAAAATTGCGAGGTCCTCGGCGTCCAGTCGGCCGTCGTTGTTCAGGTCGGCCCTGATGCAATCTTTGGCGCTGCGCTGAAAAGGGTTCGCGAGCAACGACTGCATGAGTTCGCGGTCCTGTTGATCCCAACGCTTGTCGCTGTTGAAATCGCCTAGCATGACCAGTTCGGAGCGCACGCCCACGCGATAGAGCGGCAGCAGCCAGGATCATCGTTGACGCAGCCGAGCAACTTATGGGCTGGGACGCCTGTCTGGTTGGGCTGTGTGATCCGCAGCAAGAACTCTGGGAACTGGTCCTGAGAATGGACACCATCAACGGGGAAAAGGTGACCGTTCCTTGGGGTGCGGCCGGCCGCCCGGGACCGCTCATGCGCCAGGTCATCCTGGAAGGCCCGCGTCTGATTCTACGCGGCCAGCCTGACGAGGCTGATTCGGGATTGATTCCCTTTGGAAGCGAAACCCGCCGGTCCGCTTCCCTGATGTTCGCCCCCATGCCCATCGGAGAGCGGGTCGTGGGCATCGTTTCGATTCAGAGCTATACCCGTCACGCTTACACGCAAAACGATCTGACCACGCTGCAAGCGCTGGCGGATCATTGTGGTGGCGCCCTCAACCGCATTCAAGCGGGCGAAGCGCTCGCGCAACACGCCGGCCTCGCGGCCTTGGGCGCCAATGTGGGGATGGCTCTGACTCGATCCGGGTCATTGCAAGAGGTTTTGCGGCACTGCGCCGAAGCGCTGGTCAAACATCTGGACGCGGCGTTTGCCCGCGTCTGGACACTCAACGAAGCAGAACAGGTGCTCGAGTTGCAGGCGAGTGCCGGCATCTACACGCACCTGGACGGATCGCACGGACGTGTGCCGGTCGGCCAATTCAAAATTGGTCTCATTGCGCAGGAGCGAAAGCCGCATCTCACCAACTCGGTGATTGGCGACCCACGCGTCAATGACCAGGAATGGGCCAGGCGCGAGGGCATGGTCGCGTTTGCCGGCTATCCGCTGTTGGTCGAAGACCGTGTCATCGGGGTCATGGCTCTCTTTGCCCGACACCCGCTATCAGACACGACGTTAACAGCTTTGGGTTCGGTGGCGGACGCTATTGCCGTAGGCATCGAACGCAAGCGCGCCGAGGAAGCCCTCCGTGAAAATGAGCGGCGTTTCCGCGCCACGTTCGAGCAGGCGGCCGTCGGCATGTCGCACGTCCTGCCCGAAGGCCGGTTCAAGCGCGTGAACCAGAAGTTTTGTGATATCACGGGCTATTCGCGCGACGAACTGCTTGCGCGCACCATCCAGGACATCACACATCCAGACGACCTTCAGGCAGACCTCAAACAGGTGCGACGTCTCCTCGCCGGGGAGATCCAAACCTACTCGATGGAAAAGCGATACATTCGCCAAGACGGCTCGCAAGTGTGGGTCGAGCTGACCGTGTCCCTCGTGCGCAAATCCGGCGGCGAGGCGGATTATTTCATCGCCGTCATCGAAGACATCACAAACCGGCGCAGCTTGGAAATGCAGCTCCGCCAATCACAAAAGATGGAGGCCGTCGGCCAGCTTGCCGGCGGCGTGGCGCATGATTTCAACAATATTCTCGCTGCCATGATGATGCAGACTGAGTTGGCGGACCTGGTCGAAGCCACGCCCCCCGAAGTGCGGGAAACCTTGCGGGACATCAGAGCGGCAGCCGAACGCGCGGCCAATCTCACCCGGCAATTGCTGCTGTTCAGCCGCCGCCAGGTGATGCAGCCGCGCCTGCTGGATCTGAACGAAGTGGTGACCGGCCTTGCCAAAATGCTTCAGCGCATCATCCGGGAAGACGTGCGTCTGCAACTGCACCTCCACTCCGCGCCGCTGATGATCTATGCCGACGCCGGGATGCTCGACCAATTATTGATGAACCTGGCGGTCAATGCTCGTGACGCCATGCCCAACGGAGGACGGTTGCTCATCGAGACGGCGGAGAAAACTTTTGCCGAGGAGCAGGTGCGCCTCAACCCGGAGGCAACTCCGGGACGTTACGCGTGGCTAAGCGTCAGCGACACCGGTTGCGGCATTTCGCACGAGGTCTTGCCCCGCATCTTCGAACCATTCTTCACCACCAAGGAGGCGGGCCAGGGCACAGGCCTCGGGCTGGCGACTGTGTTTGGCATCGTCAAACAACATCGCGGCTGGATCAAGGTTTACAGCGAACCCGGTCAGGGCACGAACTTTCAGGTCTTTCTGCCGACCAGCGACGCGTCGCCAGAGGAACTCGCGGACGAGGCCGTTCAACTCAAACCGCATGGCGGAACGGAAACCGTTCTCGTCGTCGAGGACGACGCTGCCGTCCGGATGCTGACGCGCGTGACCCTGGAGCGGCAAGGATATCGCGTGCTGGAGGCGGCCAATGGAGTTGAGGCGCATGAGGTCTGGCAGCGCCATCGCGGCGAAATCGCCTTACTCCTGACCGATTTGGTCATGCCCGGGAGCTTGAGCGGTCGGGAACTTGCCCGCCAGTTGCAGGTGGATCGGCCGGAACTCAAAGTGATTTTCACCAGCGGCTACAGCTTGGAAATCGCCGGGCAGGAGTTGAAATTGAAGGCCGGACAGAACTTCGTGCAAAAGCCCTGTCCGCCATATCAGCTTCTCGATACGATTCGCCACATTCTCGAAAGTTGAGGTTTCTTGAAGGACAAGCGTCAGGCGTCCCAGGTGAACTGCTGAGTGCATCCCAATGGCAAGCAGCTTATCAGATGGCGGTAACTTCTTAATCAAAAAAACGACCCGCCGGACTCGTTCTCGAACTAAAGGCCAGCAAATCAACAGACCAACCGGTTGGCATCCTGGCGGCTTAACTTCAGCTCGTCCGAACGCCCGCTCCGACGGGCAACTCAAAGAAAGACGATTATGAATAGTTTGACGACCCTCTCAAGAATTGACCCTCGCGTGCAGCCATCACCGGCAGCGCGCCTATCCGACGCCACCGCGAATCGCAAACGCATTCTCATAGCCGACGACGATACCGTGGTGCGCGCCGCGCTGGCCGCCGTGCTTGCATCGGAAGGTTACGACGTGGACGAGGCTGCGGATGGCCGTCAAGCCGTCGCGCACGCCACCGCTCAGCCACCGGCTCTCGTGCTGTTGGACCTGAACATGCCCCACGTGGACGGCTGGACTGCCTTCACGAAACTCGACCATGTGTGTCCGTTGCTGCCCGTCATCGTCATCACGGCTCGTCCGCACCAATACAAGGAGGCAGTGCGGTTGGGCGTGGATGCGTTCATGGAAAAGCCGCTCGATTTTCCGGTGCTGCTGCGCGCCATCCACAAGCTCACGCACGAACCGGACAAACGGCATACCGAGCGCATCACCGACCGGGCATTCGTCACGCGGCTGCTTAACGGCAACCACTCAAACCATTCCTGACATGAAAGCAGCGTCAAAGTCCCGCGACCGGCAACCCGACAAGACAGAGAAGGGGGCAACGCGCGAGGCCTCGGCCGCCGTCAGCGCGACAACCACGAAACCGCCTGCTCGCCGCCGCATTTTGCTTGTGGATGACGACGCCGACGTGCGCGGCTCGCTCCAGGACGTGCTGGTTGAGGAAGGCTACGTGGTGATTCCCGCCAATGACGGCCAGCAAGCGCTGGAACTCAGCGCCTCCAGTTCCATTGACCTCGTGCTCCTCGACCTGAACATGCCGCGCAAGAACGGTTGGTACACCTTCGAGCGCCTCAGCGCCGAGCATCCGCTCGTGCCCGTCGTCCTTATCACCGCGCGGCCGAACCAACTTTTCACGGCGGTGGGCGCGGGTGTGGGTGCGCTGTTGGAAAAGCCCTTGGACATTCCCATTCTGCTCCAAACCATCGCTCGATTGCTCGCCGAATCGGACGAGACGCACCTCGCCCGGCTTGCGGGGCGCGACGTGCCGTTCCGCTACGCCGCCGGCAAGACATACTCGCCAGCGAAGCGCGGCAATCCACACTCGCCGCCAACGTGAAGCCGTGAAGCCATGCACAGCCAATGCGGAGTTGAAGGAGCGGCCCGCCAGGAGGAGACTGGTGAGACGCGGAACGGATTTCGGAATGCTCTTGCCAACCATCCGTTCCGCGTTCCGGCGATGCAAGCTGCGCAAACCAAAACGCCGGAATCGGCCGCCGACCTTTCGCGCGATGCCACCATCGTCACCGGACGCGAACGGGCACAGTTGATTCTACTGGCCTTTCTCGCCACGTTTATTTGCGCTCGCCTTCTCGTGTTCCTCATCATGGCCAGGAAGATCCCCGATTTCTTCCTGCATGTTCGTGGAACGCACGTGCATCACCTCAACTACGGTATCTTCCTGCTTGTCGCCGTGGGCGCGTGGTTGCTGCTACGTCCGCCCAGGAACTTCCGCTGGCCCGCGATTCTCTACGGCGTCGGCCTCGCGCTGACCTTCGACGAGTTCGGCATGTGGCTGCACCTGGGCGGCAGCTATTGGCAGCGGGCGAGTTGGGATAGCATCGTAGTCGTAGCGGCGGTGCTGGCTTTGTTTGCTTTCGGACCGTCTCTGGCGCAATACCGGTCGCGATACTGGATGGTTGCGGCGGCGGTTTTCGCCATGATCGTCCTGTTCTTCTGGCTGCTCGTGAAATCACTCGACTATGGGGGGAGGCGAATATTGCCAAAACTACAGCGCGTCGAAGAAACCTCGCCGCCCTGAGACTTCGTAGATTCCACGGGCTTAATCCTCCGCGAACAAGTATTCCAAATCCGTCTTCGACAAACTGCGGGCAAAGCCTTCTTCGCCGAGCACGTCAGCGATTGTTTGTGCTTTGCTCTGCTGCAATTCCCAGATTTTTTCTTCCACAGTGCCGGGCGCAATCAAACGATAGGCGTTGACGGTGCTCGTCTGGCCAATGCGATGTGAGCGGTCTATGGCCTGCGCTTCGACGGCAGGATTCCACCAGGGATCATAAAGCACGACGTAACTGGCGGTGGTCAGATTCAGGCCCGTGCCGGCGGCCCGCAGACTGAGCAAAAAGACACCGGCATTGGGATCGTTCTGAAAGGCGCTCACCACTTCCTGCCGATCCTTGGTCTGGCCGGTGAGCAGATGCGTATTGATCTGGCGCTGCTGACATTCCTTTTCAAGCAGTTGCAACATCTGCACAAACTGACTGAAGAGCAGAACCTTTTGTCCCTCGGCCAGCAACGGTTCGAGCAACTCGAACAACGTCTCAGTCTTGCCGGAGGCGGAATCATTGCCCACCAACTGCGGATGACAACAGATCTGCCGCAACCGCGTGAGCGCGGCAAGCACGTGAATCTTGCTCTTGTTCAATCCCTTTTCCGCCACAGTCTGGAACACTTGTTCGCGACTGCGCCGCAATTCCGCCAGATAAAGTTTGCGCTGTTCATCGCCCAACAAACAATCGCGCCGTTGCTCGATGCGGTCAGGCAGGTCCTTGGCCACATGTTTTTTCAAGCGACGCAGAAGCAGCGGTCGCAGTTTAGCCGAGAGCCGGCGACGGGCGATGCGCTGCGCGCCTTCAGCCCCCTCGCCGCGCGGTTCGTAGGTCTGGGTGAACTGGTCCTGCTTGCCGAGGTAGCCCGGCTGGATGAATTCCACAATGCTCCAGAGGTCGAGCAGCCGGTTTTCCAGCGGCGTGCCGGTGAGGGCAAGCCGATGATTGGCCCGGAGTTGTTTGACTGAATGCGTCACCTGCGCGGCGGGATTCTTGATGAACTGCGCCTCGTCGAGGATCACCGCATTGAAATCAAATTTCTGCAAGGCTTCGAGGTCGCGCCGCAGCAGGGCGTAATTGGTGACGATCAAATCGTGCTGCGGAATCTGTTTGCGGAGGTTGTGTCGCGCCGCGCCGCTTTCGAGCACGAGCACCTTCAGGTGCGGGGTGAAACGGTTGGCTTCGCGCCGCCAGTTGTGCAGCACGGAGGCCGGACAGATGACCAGGGCGGGCTTGGATTTCTTTTCGGCGCGCGTCTCCTTCAACCACGCGAGCCACGCGAGGGTTTGCAACGTCTTTCCCAAGCCCATGTCGTCAGCCAGGATGCCACCGAGTTTGAGTCGCGCGAGGTGGCACAGAAAATCGAAACCGTCCTTCTGGTAGGGGCGCATCTCGGCCTGTACATTGGCGGGGAGCGGCACGCCGGGAACCCCTTTGAATTCGCTCAGGCGTTCGCGCAGGGCCTGGGCCTGCGGCGAGTCGGCGAAGTGTTGAAGGCCGGCCTCATCCAGATGCGCCGCTTGTTCCAGACCGATGCGGTTGGGCACGGCGATCAAACCGTCCACGCCGAGGTCCGCCATCGTTTCGTGAGCGGATTGCACTGCGGCAGAGTCCAATTCCACCCAGCCGGAATCGGGCAGTTTGACGAAGCGTCCGGTCGCGGTTTGCAGCCGCTGCAGATCAGCGGCGGTGAGTTTGAGTCCTTCCTGTTCCCACTCCGCCGAGACGGAGAGCCAGTCGATGCCGCTGCCTTTGACGATGAGTTTGGGTCGTAGTTGGCGGCGGTTCAGGAACAGGCGATGGAAGGAGGGATTGCCGAGATATTCGGCCGCCGCCGGACGCTCGGGCCAGGCGGTGGCGAGCGCCCCCAAAAAATTTTCGTTCGCGTCCCCAAGCCACAGGCCGGGTTCGGGCGTGAACCAGTCGAGCCGCCGCAGCCATTGGGCGGCCGGTTCGAGGCGCGGGTCGTCGAGGATTTCCGGCTTCGCGTGCTGCCGGACGCGCGGTTCTTCGGGTTGCCAATCGTGGCCGTTCCAGAGCCACAGACTTTGATCGCGTTCGCTGCGCGCGCGCAAGCGCAGGCGCACGGTGTCCTCGGACAACTCGAAGATGAACTGCGGCATCGCGGTGTGCGCCACGCAGAGTTGTTCCCAATCGACGCTTTCACCGGACTTGGTTTTGCGCAGGTGCATGAGCAGGCGATGACTGAGTTTGCGGACGAGGACGGCGGGTTTTTTCGTCCAATGCTCCAGCACAGCGGAAGGTGGCGCGTTGCGCAAAAGATAAAAAGTGTTCCCGATCAGGACCAGGGGCGGGCGCCCGGAAAAAAACTGAACTCCCTCAAGCGCGTGAATCTCATTGTTGGGCAAGGTCAGGCGGTGGGTGAAGGAGAGTTCCTTGTCGCCATTCTCCAGATGTGGCGTCAGCTCCGCCAACTGACCGAGAAAGTTGAACGTGTTCTTGCCGTCTCTGCTCTCCAGTCGCGCCGCGTGTCCCCAGCGCGCGAGCCACTGGAGCAAATCCAGGTCGGACAACAGCAATGGTTCCCCGTCCAGTTCGCGGCCCGCGTAAGTTTCAGTGAGCCACTGAATGAATTCCCAGTCGCCGGGCGGAAAAAGTTCCTGCTCGTGGGCAGCCCGTGTGGTCAGTTCAACAAGCTCCTTGAGGGTTTTGGTTTTGCCACCAGTGCGCTGGCGGACCAGATGAAACTGAACCGCCAGCCGGTGGAGCGCGCTTTGCTCGCCCTCGGCCTGCGGCTGGCAAATCACATGCAATGCCGCTCGCGGCAGGTCCAGATGGCCGGGCGTGGGTGGAAAGAGCCAGTGCTCGAGCTGTTGCACCAGCTTTTGTTCCTGCTCGGCTTCCTCCACCTCGGCAAAGTGGTCGAGGTTGGCGTGCGGGATCAGCTCGGTCGGCAGCGGACGGCGGGCGCGCAGGAACAGGATGGCGATTTCTTCGAGCCGGGCCTGGCCTTGCGCGTTGAGCAGATGCGGCCACCAATCCTGCCCGTTGAAATCCTTGCGGGAGAGGGAAAGCTTTTCGAAATAATCCTCCAGCAGCAACCACGCGCGTTGAGAATCGGCGCAGGCGGCAAACTGCCTCAGGATTTCCTCCCGCTCGGCGACGGCGGATTTGGAATCGGCCAGTTCGCGACGCAGATCGGCGAGCGCGCCATAGGTCTTCGAGAGCACCTTGTGATGTGCGTCGTAGCGGGTGGCACCGGCGGGCCTTGGACGATTTCCGTTTTTGACTGAAAGTTTTGCCATCTGATTAAAACAACCTGTAAAGGTTTATCATCTCGACACAAATTGGCGGTGGAGGTCAACCAGAAAGCGAAAAATTTTCTCCCGTAAATCTCCGTCGGGGCTTGCGCTACGCGGGGGGCGGCTTCGCGGTATGCTCCGGTGCGGTGGTTTGCGGAATCGTCGCCGCGAGCCTTTTCTCCAGTTCACTCATCCGGCGCAACAGGTCGGGCAACTGTTGCAGGGCGATGAGTTGTCGCTTCATTTGCCGGTCGGGTTGCGCGGGATAACCAAACCACTTGTCGCCGTCCTTGATGTCGTGCATCACGCCCGATTTGGCGGCGATGGTCACGCGATTGCCGATCTTCAAATGGCCCGCCAGCCCCACCTGGCCGGCCAGCGTCACATAACTGCCGAGTTTCGTGCTGCCGGCGATGCCGGATTGGGAAACCAACAGACAATGCTCCCCAATCACCACGTTGTGCGCCACCTGCACCAAGTTGTCGATCTTCGTTCCCTTGCCGATGATCGTTGGTCCCAAAGCGCCACGATCAATCGTGACGCCCGCGCCGATTTCGACATCGTCATTGATGATCGTGCTCCCCACTTGCGGCACTTTGTGGTGCACCCCTTCGTCAAACACGTAACCAAATCCATCGGCACCGATGACCGCGCCCGCGTGAATGCGCACGCGTTTGCCGATCTGCGTGCGCGGATAAACTGTGACGTTGGGGAAAATATGCGTGTCCTCACCCAGCACGCACTTCGCCCCGACATGGTCGCCGCCTTCCAAAACCACGCGTGTGCCCACAGTTGTCCCCTCCCCAATCACACAATACGGCCCAATGTGCGCGGTCGGATCGATGCGGGCCGACCCGGCAATCACGGCTGTGGAGTGAACCCCCGGCTCAAAAGGCACTTCGGGAAAGAACAGCGGCAGCACCTTGGCAAAGGCGATGCGCGCGTTGGGCACACGAATCAACACCTTCTGCTTCCAGGCGAAACTGCCTTCAACGAGAATCGCCGAGGCGGCGCTCTGTTCGGCGCGGGCAAAATAAGTTTCGTTCTCCGCGAAGGTCAGATCGCCGGGTTTGGCGGTGCTGGCGGGCGCGAAGCCCGTCAGCGGCGTCGCGCCGTCCCCTAGAACTTCCCCGCGCAGACGTTCGGCAATTTCAGCGGCCGTGAAAGGCATGTTTTGAATACAGGTTAAGATTCAGCCGACGCCCAACTCTTCAGCGTCGCGCCTCAGGTGTTGAACTCAATTTTGATTTGCGTTCGCCCGTTGACTTGAAATTCGGTTGTCACTATAAAGTCCGCGTAACCTAATTCAACACCAAGTTTACTTTATGGCAAAAGAACGCCTGCGTGGCGGGAAAATTGGTTCACCCGACGTTTCAAGAGGGCCTCAAGAATCAGCAGGTTTTGAACGCGGTGGAACGTTCGGCCAAAAAGGTTCACTGGGTGAAAGTTTAGGCCGGCACAAATTGCTTGAACGGACTTGGGGTTGCGATAATCTTGGTGCGAAACGGACAGCTTCTTTTGCTGTGTCTCCCAACGGTTCCCGGCGGACGAAATAACGATTGCAGACAAACTAAAGAACAGACAAAACACAACCAGCTATGTCAATTAAACCAATCAATGTCGGTTTGGTGGGCGGCGGCAAAGGCGCGTTCATCGTCAATCCCCATCAAAAGGCCATCCACTTTGACGGCACGCGCCGGGTGACGGCGGGCGCGCTGTTCCCCGATCCCAAAATCGCCCTCGAAGAAGCGGCGAACTGGCCTTATCCCATCAAAGGTTACGGCTCTTACACCGAGATGATCGAAGCGAACGCCAGCCTGCCCGAAGACCAGAAGCTCAGCTACATCCTCATTGTCACCCCGAACCACGTGCATTTTGACCCAGCGATGAAGGCCATCAAGGCCGGCATCCCGGTATTCTGCGAAAAGCCCCTGTGCCTGAATCTCAAAGAGGCGAACGCCCTCGTAAAGGCTGTTCGTAAACACAAGATTCCCTTCGGCGTGGCGCACACTTACATCGGCCATTGGACCAGCCGATTCTCCCGCTACATCGTCCGCGCGGGGTTGTTGGGTGAAGTCCGCTGGGTGGACAGCTACTATCTTCAAGGCTGGCTCGCGACCAAGCTCGAAGCCACCGGCCAGATGCAGGCCACCTGGCGCACCAACCCGAAACTCGCCGGCGGCTCCGGCTGCGGCGGCGACATCGGCACGCACGCGCTCATGCAACTTCGTTTCGTAACCGGACTCGATGTCACGCAGGTGGCTGCTCATCTCGAAACTTTCGTCGAAGGCCGCATGTTGGACGACCACTTCACCATTTATTGCGAGTTGAGCAACGGTGGCAAAGCCCTCGTGCGCGCCTCGCAGATTTGCATCGGCCACAAGAACGATCTTGGCATCGAAATCTCCGGCACCAAGGGCACTCTCGTCTGGCGTGCGGAAGATCCCGAGTGCCTGACGATTCAACTGCCAAACCAACCGGATCGCGTGTATTGGCGCGGCGCGGTCACGCCGGGCGATGGTTTTCTGCCCAAGGAAATGCCGGCTGACCTCATGGCCGAGCCAACCATTCCGGCGGGACATCCGGAAGCATTCCACGATGCCTATGCCCGCCTGCATCGCTGCTTCGAGGCCGACGTGCGCAAATGGCAAGCCGGCAAGCCCTTCGCCTGCGACGGTTCCAAGTACGCCAACATCGAGGACGGCTGGATGGGTATTGCCTTCATCGAAACCTGCGTCAGGAGTAGCGCGAAGAAGGGCGCCTGGAAAGCGTTGCCGAAGAAGATTTAGTTTCGGTGGAGTTTTGCACAATGGGGCGGCGATTCACGCCGTCCCTTTTTTGTTGGCTGGAACTTCAAGCACTTCAACTCGCCGATGTTGAAATGCCATGCACCGAAAGAATCAGATGAACTCGTTGATCAGGTTTTCGAGAAACTCCTGCCGGCCACTGGTGTTTGGCGCGATATCACCTTTCTTGAGCATGTAGGCTTCGAGGTCTTCGAAACTGGCTTTGCCGGCTTCTATTTTCGCGCCGATGCCGCTGTCCCACGAGCTGTACCGCTTCTGCACAAACTCAGCCAGCCGCCCATCCTTGCGAATGGCGGCGGCGATCTTCAGGCCGCGCCCAAACGCGTCCATGCCGCCGACGTGAGCGTGGAACAAGTCCACCGGCTCGAAGCTTTCGCGGCGCACCTTGGCGTCGAAGTTGGTCCCGCCGGTCTTTAAACCGCCCATCTTGAGGATCGAAAGCATGATCTCCGTGGTCAGATAGATGTTGGTAGGGAATTGATCCGTGTCCCAGCCGAGCAACAGGTCGCCGGTGTTGGCGTCAATCGAGCCAAGCGCATCGGCAGCGATGGCCACCTCGAGTTCATGCTGCATCGTGTGGCCAGCGAGCGTGGCGTGATTGGTTTCGAGGTTAAGCTTGAAATCGCGCAGCAGGTCGTACTCGCGCAGGAAATTCAGGCACGCCGCCGCGTCGGAATCGTATTGATGTTTGGTTGGCTCCTTGGGCTTCGGCTCGATGTAGAACTGGCCTTTGAATCCGATGGCCTTCTTGTGATCCACGGCCATGTGGAGGAACGCACCGAGGTGATCCATCTCGCGCTTGAGGTCGGTGTTCAGCAATGTGCTGTAACCTTCGCGTCCACCCCAAAAAACATAACCTTCGCCTTTCAATACGTGTGTGACCTCAATGGCTTTCTTCACCTGCGCGCCGGCGTAGGCAAACACGTCCGCGTTGCAACTGGTCGCCGCGCCATGCACGAAACGCGGATGGACAAACAGGCACGCCGTGCCCCAAAGCAACCCAATGCCCGTGCGCTGTTGCTCCTGCTTCAGCTCCTTCACAATGGCGTCGAGGTTTCGATTCGTTTCGCGCAAGTTGCGCCCCTCGGGCGCCACGTCGCGGTCATGAAACGCGTAGAACGGCACGCCGAGTTTCTCCATGAACTCAAAGGCCACGCGGACGCGCGTCTCGGCCATCTTCATCGAATTGGTGCCGTCTTCCCACGGCCGAACGGCCGTGCCCACGCCGAACATGTCCGATAACTGGCCGCGAATGGTGTGCCAGTAAGTGACCGAGAACCGAAGTTGCTCGCGCATGGATTTGCCCGCGACGACCTCGTCCGGATTGTAATATTTGAAGGCGAGAGGATTTCTCGAACGTGGCCCTTCGTATTGGATTTTTGAAATACCTGGGAAGAATTCTTTGGATGGCCTTTTCATGTTAGTTAAAAAGATTGCACTCAAAGTCTAGCAACGAGCCCGGCAGGGAGCAAGCAAGGACGCGCTTGTGGTCAATCGCAATCAATTCCCGCACGCCGTCCTGAATGTCCCGGTGTTTCATCAATCCCTCGCCCACAAGAATCACTCGCACGCCCCAGTTGGCCAGCCGCACGACATCCGCGCGTGTGTGAATGCCGCTTTCGGCGACGAGCAGTGCCGAATCGTGGGCGGTAAATCCGTGCAACCGACGTTCGAAGACGGATTAAAGAATCAGCAAGTGCTCGCCGCCGTCGAGCAATCCGCCAAAACCCGTCAGTGGGTCAAGGTGTAGGCGGCGAGGAAACGAGGCGGACCTCCCACGCTAGTAACTTGAGCCTGTTTCGCCTCCTCACTCCGGCGGCTGCAATCCAAATTCCGGCTGGAGGCTGAGAGATTTCCCGAAGAACTTCTTTACAAGTTCCGGGCAAGTTTGGTTAACTCCGTTCCGTAGAAAACTCCAAGTGTCTGTTCGAGCTTCTTGTTTTGCGGTTTCGTGGTGAGCTATGAAACAAACCGTGACAAGAGTCGCACGACCTGAGGCCGCCCAGCAAAACCGTAACGCTGACTCCCCCAAGCGCGGTAGTGTATCCAGCCGATTGTGTGCTTCGCTGCGGAACGATTTTCCGGTGAGGACGACCGCCGTGTCGCGGTTCACGAAAGCCTGCGGCGCTCCCGCGTTCCCGGCGGGCGTTCCCGCGCAACCGCCAATCGCTCCCGCCGAATCGGCGGACGATTCCCAGGAAACGGCCAAGACCACGCGCACGGGCACGACGGGCACGCGCAATCGCAACGCGAACGACCTTTACGAGCGGCTGCTCACCGTGCAGAACGCGGCGAACCTGCAATGGCCGGAACGCGACTCCTCGAACGCGGCGGTGCGCGCGGAATTTCGCCTGGGCAGATTTCCGCCGCGCGGCGGGTCACCGCCGAAACCAGGACCACCCAACCCCCCCACGCCCCCCGCATAAAAAAATTCATTTATGAAAACGACTTGCTTTTTGGCCACCCTCTTTCTCGCCCTCGCACTGACCGCGACAGCGCAAGATGCGGCAACAACTTCCGACCAGCCAGTTGCTGCAGCACCGGCGACTGACGCTGTTTCTACAGACTCGACCTTATCTACACAAACCGCGTCGACCTCGCCCACTGCAGATGGTCTGCCGGGCAGTGCTTCCGGTAGCGGCCAGTTGCCCAACGGAATCTTGAACTTTCAACCCGATCTTTTCACCGGTCGATTTACGTACACCGTGCCCATTGTCGTTGCACCGGCCCGGCAAGGCGCGCAACCGCAACTTGCCTTAGGCTACAATTCAGGGAATGGCAATGGTTGGTGCGGTGTGGGCTGGGGACTGGAAGTCGGATTCATTCAACGAGAGACGCGGTACGGGGTGCCGGTCAAATGGGGTTCAACGCAGCCGCTTAGCGAATATGATGATGGTCTTGGTTTCATTTTCAGCATGGGCGGGGTGAGTGGCAAATTGGTCAATGTGGGCGGCAACCAATACCGGGCTGAGGTGGACGGAGCGTTCTTAAAATTTGCTTACTTTGAAAACTACTGGCTGGTCACGGACAAGGGCGGAAATAAAATGTATTTCGGCACGGCTTCCAACAGCCGGATGGAAAACAACAAGACGAATTGGACGGCTGGCCTGGCCAAGAGCACGTTCCGCTGGGCCATCAACTACGTTGAGGACGCCAACGCCAACACGACGTATTTCAGCTACACGAACATGCTCGGCATGCTCTATTTGTCGCAGATCGCCTACAACGGAAACACCAACTCGTTAAGCGCGACCCATACGGTGGACTTTATTCCGGAGGGCCGGAGCGACAAGACGATTACCTTTCAGCCGGGCTACCGTGTAACAACCAGCAACCGACTTTCGAAAATCGTTGTCAAGGCGAACGGGTTAAAGGTCCGGACTTACGTGCTAGGCTACACCAATTCGCCCTCCACATTCCGTTCATTGCTCAACTCTGTGACAGTTTACGGTGCGGACGATACAACTACGTTGCCGCCGCTCAATTTCACGTATCAAGTGAAGCCATTTCAGTTTGAGTCCGCGACGAGTTGGCCGGGACTTTATAGCCAGGGACAAACGGATACCATGTGGAATAGTGTGCATTCGATTGATGGCAATAATGACCACCGTTTGCTCCTGACTGACATTGACGCGGATGGTTTGCCGGACCGCGTGATGCGTAGCGTCTCTTCGCCGTATTCAAATTTCTACATTCAGCGGAACACCGGAACCGGTTTTTGGCCGACTAACAGCAATTATACGTGGGGCACATTGGACAGTCAGAGTCAGAACGGCAGTGATTGGAACAGTCCAAGGGCCGGCAACGGTGTTGGAGATACTTACGTTGAGTTCCTCGACCTCAATGGCGACAGATTCCTGGATCGCATCATGCGGAATGTATCCAACCCCTACACCAACTTCTGGGTCCAATTCAATCTCGGGCACCAAGGAACCAATGGATTTGGAGCCGCTCAAATTTGGGGGCCGGTGACGGCGGAGAATGCAGTGCAGGACTGGTGTTCACCCCGGGGAGGTGATCCAACCAAGGTTGATCTGATCGATATGGATGGCGATGGATTGCTCGATCGCGTCATGCGCCGATACAATTCGCCGTACGACCGGTTCAAGGTTCAGTTCAATACCGGCAACGGTTTCAGTGGCTTGGTGGATTGGCTGGGAGTCGATGGTCAAGGACAGGCAGGCGACGGTTGGAACAGTATCTTCAGCACCGACGCCAACGGGAACACCTTCGTGGGCATGTATGACATTAACGGTGACGGCCTGCCTGACCGGGTCATGAAGAAGCTTAACAACCCCAGGGACAACTTTGCCGTTCAATTCAACAATGGTGCCGGTTTCGAGACCAACGGTGCTGGCTCCGACAGGTGGGAGTATTGGGGGCCGTTGGATACGCAAGGACAAAGCGGTGACGGCTGGGCGAGTCCGGCGGCAAATGATCTCGGCGTAACCTTCAACACCCTCATTGATATTAACGGCGACGGATTACCCGACCGTGTGATGCGCGTAGCCAATCCATCCTATGACCGATTCAAGGTGCAGATCAACACGGGTTCGGGTTTTATCACCAACAACGTGGATTGGACGCCGTTGGAGAGCCAGAACCAAACGAGTGCTGATTGGAACAGCGTGGTTTACAAAGCCAGTGGTGACACAAAAGTCGATTTGATCGACATCAACGGGGACGGTTTGCCCGACCGCGTGATGCGCAAATTTTCATCTCCCTACGACTCGCTTGTCGTTCAGTTAAACAAGGGGCCGTTCCCTGACCTGCTGAGTGGCGTCACCAACAACCTGGGTGGCAACGTGAAGGTCACGTACAAACCTTCCACCCAATACGACAATCGGGACCGTGATTGGGTGGGTGATCCGTGGACGAACAATGCGATCAGCACGCTTAATTTTCCTGTTTACACGGTTTCCACCGTTGCCGTAACGGATGGCATGGGAAACACCAACACCACCAGCTACAATTATCGCGGCGGCTTCTATGATACAGTCCGGCGCGAGTTCCGAGGATTCAACCGGGTGGAAGTCACCGAGCCGCTCGGCGCAAAAACTACCACATACTTTCATCAAGGCGGCGGGCGGGATGAGAGCGCGAACGGAGAATACCAGGACCAGAGTTCCTTTGCCAAGAAAGGGATGCCTTATCGCATTGAAGCTTACGGCACCAACGGGAACCTCTATCACCTCACTTTGAACAAGATCGAAGAGGTCATGCTTCATACCAACGGCTGGTGTTTTCCTTTCCTCTCCCAGTCGATCAACATGGTGTATGAAGGGTTGACAAATTATCGTGCCACGGTCAAGCAAGTTGCTTATGACACGAACACCGGAAATATCATCAAGGAAAGTGATTTCGGGGAGGTCACCAACGTTGTCGTTTCGACGCATGGCTTCACTAACATTGGTAACGATTCGGTCTTTACATTCACCGCTTACGCATCGCTGGCTAATACCAACATCCTGAGCAAACCTTCCAGCCTCAAGGTCACCGCGGATACCAGCGGAACGCAGAAACTCCGGGAAACCCTGTTCTATTACGACGGGAGCCGTGGAAACTTGACCACCACCGCTGATTGGCTGAACACCAGCGGGCAATACGTCACGAACTCCATCGGCTACGACACTTATGGGAACCCCGTAAAAGCGACCAACACGGTTGGCATCGTCACCACGACGGTTTACGACACAACCTATCAAACCTTTCCTCTTCGCCAAATCACCGCCACTTTCACGAACGATACTTCCGTCGATGTTCGTTCGGGCAGTGTGATTACCACAACCGACGCAAAAGGTCTGGTGGTCAGCAATGCATTCGACACCTTCTTCCGTCTGGTTGAAACCAAAATCTCGACGAACGCCTTCGGTGCGCCCGTGCTCTGGAAAGAACGCTATCTTTACGCCCAGTTCGGGATTGTCAGTGGCCTCAGCTACAATTACGTGCGCAAACAGGTGAACGACGCTGTGGATACCACCAACGGTCTTGAGTCCTACGTTTATGCCGACGGCGTCGGGCGCACGATCCAGACGCGCGTGGAAGCGGAGACCGGGCAGTTCCGGGCGGCAGATGTCTGGTATGATGTCCGCGGCAACGCTTACTTTCAATCGCTACCCTATTTCAGCACGAATTTCAGTTTCACCGCCCGCGATCCGAATGCGCCGGGCACTTTGACTGAGTATGATCCGATCATCCGTCCCTTCCGCGTGACGCCGCCCGCCGGCGACACCGGCTCGCCAACGGGACCAAGCACAATGGCATACGTCGATGGCTCGAATCCCTGGGCGACCGTGACGACCGATGCTGAAAGCAAGACCAACAAATCCTACTTCGATGCCTATGGTCGCGTGATCCAGGTTGTCGAGGTCACGAGTGGGGGCAATTACAACACCTACTTCAAATACGATCTCGTCGGAAACCTGACCAATGTGACGGATAATGCGGGCAACGTCACCACGATGGTTTACGACAGTTTGCGCCGCAAAACTTCGATGACCGACCCGGACATGGGCACGTGGAGTTACAGCTATGATGCGGCCAACCGATTGACTCAGCAAATCGACGCCAAGAATCAAAAACGTGTTCTCAATTACAACGATCCGCTGGGCCGTCTGATTACCAAACAAATCTACGATTCAAATACCAATTTAGTGAACACCGTCACCAACGTTTACGACGTGAGTGACGATACGAATAATTATACCATGTTCAAGGGGCTCCTCTACAAAGTGGCGGACGCGCAAGGCTGGCAGAAAAACAGTTACGACGTGCGGGGACGGGTCCTCAAAACCGGCCGTTTCTTGTCCGTCAACTCCACGACTTACACAACCCAGTCCACTTACGACGATGCCGACCGGATCAAAGAGGTCACTTATCCTTCCACGCTCACGGTCAAAATTCAGTACAGCTATGACACCGGCGGAAACCTGAGCAACGTGGTGAGCACCGCGGGCACCGGCACGGCGGAAACGTTCTACCGCCCGCTCGGCTTTAACGCGCTCGGCCAGCCGCTGGGCATCGCTTTCGGCAACGGCTTGCAGAGTACCAATCTGTATTATGCGAATTCCAAGCGACTTCAGCGGCTCAAGACCACGGCGCCGGGTGGAGGTTGGCATCAAGACTTGAGCTACACATACGACAAAGTATCCAACCTTAAGAGCATTATCGACGGCGTTTTCGGCACCACAGCCTCGGCCACGCGTACCAATATTCTGTACGACGACTTGCATCGGCTCACTCAACTGACTTCGACGGCAGCAGGAACGAAGACCTACAGTTACAACGCCATCGGAAATGTCATCACAAATGGCGAGGCCGTCGCGGGACAGTATCTTTACGGGGCCAAACCGCACGCCGTCACCAACGCCAACGGCAAGAGCTACACCTACGATGCCAACGGCAACATGATTACGCGTGGTTCGCAGACCCTCGCGTATGATGAGGAGAATCAACTCAAACAAGTCAGCGGCGGCGGCGGACCGACGGTCACGTTTGGCTATGCTGACGGCGGCACGCGACTCTGGAAAGGCAGCACCAATGGCTACACGATCTGGATCGCCGGCATTTTTGAGATTAAGGACAACAAGCAACTGTGCCATGTCTTTGCCGGTGGGCGGCGCATCGCCACGTTTGAACCGCAAAGCGGCTTCGCCTGGTCCATCCAGAAACGCCCCTGGCTCGCCGCCACCAGCGCGTTCCTGACGCGAACCTCCAACTGGCCATTCCAGGAAGGCCGCACTCCGTGGACTCTGCTCGTCGGCACATTGCTCGGCATTCTCGGCGTCTGCGTCGCCGCCCGTCGGCAACTACCCACGAGCAAGCGCCCGCGCCGAAAACTTCACCCTTTCCTGGGGGAGAGGGCCGGGGTGAGGGCGTTTGTTTCTATTCTCAAGCCGCGTCCACTGTGCGAGCAGTTCGTCTCCCTGCTTGTCATCATCGCGCTCGTAATGGCGACGACTGAGACGAACGTCCAGGCCCAAGTTTACGATCCAGTATTCTATTATTACCACCCGGATCATTTGGGATCATCAAGCGTGATGACGGACCGGCAGGGCAACCGGGTGGAGCATTACGAATATAGCGGGTTTGGCCGGGAGCAATACAAAGAGCCAACGAGCGCGTTTCAAGTCTCGAATCGTTACACCGGCCAAGTGCTCGATGAAGACACCGGGCTGTATTACTACAATGCCCGTTACTACGACCCCGAACTTGGGCGTTTCATCCAGCCGGATTCGATGGTGCCGGGCGCAGCTAATCCTCAAAACCTCAACCGTTATTCTTATGTTAACAACAACCCGCTTAACCTTACCGACCCCAGTGGGCATGGCGCCTTTTTCAGCGGGCTGCTCCGTGCCTGGGGGAATGCCTTCTCCAGTCCACAAAGTATTGTGACGGGGGTGCTGAGTGGAGGGTTGTTGCCGCTGTTCCAGGCGACGGACAACTACCTCTTCGGTCAGGTGTTCGGACAGCAGGCTGCTTTTTACCAGGGCGCGGCAGCAAACATCATCTTGGCGGTGGCCACAATTGTTATTGGAGTCATTCTTCTCTTCACACCCGGCGCGCCAGCGGGACCCTGGGTGATTGCAGCGGGAGTCCTGAGCATTACGTCGGCAACGTTATCAATCGCCGCAACCGGCGCCTCGTTAGCCGGCGACCAGAGACTTGCCGAAGATCTGGGATGGGCAGCGTTTGGGACCGGAGTGGCAGCGTCGATTGTAGGTGCAATTGGCGCGGTACAGGCGTCTCAGCAGGCCGAAGAACTCGGCCCAGCTCTCCAGGGAGACAAAGCATTTGTGAAGGGGAAGTTTACGTCAGGAAAGTCTTACAGCGAGGAATTCACTTCTCCAGATCAATATGTCCAGTGGATGGCAAAAGTGGAGGAACACTCACTTCTGACGCAGAAATATGTTGGGCATTCCAACCCTTTGGCCTTAGCATTTTCTGGAGATGATATACTTCTGAATCAGAATGGGGATGTTGGAATTGCTCGCGGCACAACTGGGGATTTTACGTCAGCGAGCGCCGTCATACGACGAGCATTTGCCCCAAATGCTACAATAAAATTGTGTGGCTGCGAGTCGGCTAGTGGCGGCATGTCTTCCATTGCGGGTGGATTTAAGACGATCCTGCCATCCGCCAAAGTATCTGGATATACGGGCTCTGCTTGGCGCTGGTGGGGAACAACCCAGACAGGTTCTCGCTGGTATGGAATAACGGGTTCGCGCTTTGTGGAAGTAAAACCATAATATCGCTGTCCTTTCATGAACGTTAAATGGATCGCAGCATTCTTGGCCATTATATTCACTGGCCTCTTCGTGCACGTATTTCTTCACAATGCGTGGATGACGCGGCGCGTTAGCATTACCGAGGGAAAGAGTTTGCTAAAGCTGACCTATGCGGAGTACTCAAAACATGGATATGTCACGAGTGGTAACCCTAACTATCAGGTTTGGCTGCCGACTAACGTTGTAGTGACTATCGACAAGACGCAGTATCAATGTGTTGTTGCCGTTCGGGTGGGGAAAACCTATGGTGATAGCTATCTCGCGATGACAACGAATGAAACGTTTATATGGTTGGATAGTAAGCGCTCGCCCAAAATCATTGATGCGAATTACAGACCATCATTCTTCCCGCCGAGATTTTAAGCTGGAAAGGTGTCAATCCAAGTGATGACGATGAACAAAATACTCTTTGTCGTAGCGATGGCGTGCAGTTTAGCGTTTCTTAGCGGGTGTAATTTGCTTGGTGAGCCCAGTGTGCGGCGCGCCTACTCGGTTACTCCGGTTTCCGCCGGGGTTCCACGCTTCCAAATAGAACAAACAACAGACCGCATTGTGGAAGCCGTGGCACAAGCCCACGGGCTGAGCCTCCTCAAAACGCGCGTTGATGAGAAGGGTCAGCTTCGTGACAAAAGCTATGTCCGGCTGGCCGAGTATAAACCGAATTTATGGATCACGATCCATTTTGGTGGGCTCCCAATCAGAGTTGACGTAGAGGAGGACCATATCTCCCACCCTACACGCGATTATCGGCAGTTAGTGCGTGATTTAAGGAGCCGGCTTGAGCAAGCCGGCTTACAAGCACCAGAGGCTGATTTCTAAAGGGGTTGTAAAGGGGTCTTGGTATTGACAACTATTTGTAAAGGGGTCGCTCCTTAAAGGGGTCCTGAATGGCGCTTAGTTAAGGCAGGGCGTAAAAAATCTTCATCTGGTTGCAGATAGTTCTGGACCCCGGATCCGGGTTGTTTCAAAATGGTTCATAAAGGGGTCGTAAAGGGGTCGCTCCATAAAGGGGTCGCTCCATACTATTGACACAAATCGGGCGTGGCGGTAAAGGGTTGCCATGCCGCGCCAACTGCGCATCGAATATCCTGGGGCGATCTATCATCCGCTTGCGCTGTGAGTTTCAGCGCGACAAGCGTCATGAATCGTTGCGACCGCCGCGAGCCCGCGTTCCACGTGTTTGCTTAATGCTCGAAACCTCCAAAAATGCGCTTGTGCGGGACCCCTTTGCCCTTATTTATCTAACAGAATTTTATTCCAATCAGGATACTCGTGAGATCACACCTAACCCTTTTGTCTTTCGTTCGCATAACATTGCTCGCCTCGGTTTTGTGCTCTGTCGTCCCGAAACTTTGCGCCGCCAGGGATTTTTCGGCCGCCATCACTCCGACGACGACGGGGGAGCAATTGGTTCGCACTTCACTCCCGCTTCCTCGCGGCTTGCTGGCGGAAGGGCGTACGCTCGTGGCCGATGACGGCCATCGCCGTCTGCCGGTGGCTGTTCGCGTCCTTTCGTGGTACCCCTCGAAGGAACGCGAAGTTCGTTCCGGCCGCCGCGTGCTGGTCACCTTCCCCTATTCGTTCAAGGCCAAGACACCGATCCGGTTCACGTTCAACTCCCAGAAGAACGTGGCCAAACCCACCGATGATTTTCCGATTCGGACTATGTTCGAAGACGGTTCCCTCACGTTCATCTGGACGGATGGCAATCGCGTAGAACTGCGACTGCTGGCTCCACAACGCACCTCGACTAACGCTCCACGCGTCGAAATTGTTGAGCACAACCAATACTTCCGCTGGCAGCGCCTTCATCTGGACGACCCGCAGTGGCCGCGCGTAATCGAATTGCGCATGGACGCACTCGGCGGCGTTGTCGTGGTTGCACATCTGCAACGCAACCTCGCCGACGATGGCCGCGCGCCAGATTTCGGCTGGGAACTGCACGCGCGCTCTGACCAAGCCACATTGCAAACAACGCAAGGCAGTCGGCAAATCACCGGCACGCTTCAGAAACACGCTTTTACCAACGACGACAATGTCGCGTTGCAACTCTTCGGAAATCGCCTCACCGTCTATCACCCGGTCGCGTCGCTCAAGCGTCGAGGTTTTGTTGAAGCGCGCTTCACCGAAGGCGAACAACTAGTCTATCACTATTTGCGTTGCACGGCGGAGGAACTTGTCCCGATGCAGCCGGAATCCTGGCACCGCGCCGAGATCGTCATCGCCCCGGCCAACCTCGCCCATTTGACGCCCACCTTGTTGTCGCCGCACCGCGTCGAGGTGGACGCGAAAAATTGGGACGCGCTTTACGGCAAGAGCGCCACTCTTGCTGAGAACAAGCTGCCGGAAGAGTTGCAGGCGCTTGTTCGTTTCCATAGCGACGCTATTGTCCGCAGCATGGCCGTCGGCGACGACTTGGGCAATGTGACGAGTTATTCGGACGCCGAGCCGCACGGCGGCATCTTTGGCATGAACCGGCTAAACCATTGCGCGCCGATCTTCGAGGAAGCCTGGCGCGGCGGCGACACACGGCTGCGCGACACTGCGCTGCTCTGGTGCGACAACTTTTACAACCAATCCGTCTGGTGGGGCGACAAAGAGCGCGGCGGTACACGCTACAACAACATCGTGGCCATGAACCGCACGCCACCGGACAAAAAATACATGTGGCGCTCGAACGGCTCGGTGAATTTCTGCACGAAGGGCTACGCGGCTTTCTGGCTCGCGTGGGAGGAAACCGGCGATCCGCGCATGAAGGAAGCGCTCGACGCACAACTCGCTTACGCCGCCGAGCATTTGCACGCTGACCGAGGCGAGTGCCGCAACATCGGCGACGTGCGCGACTTCGTCGATCTCTACCGTTACACCGGTGAACAACGTTATCTCGACGAGGCTCTGCGCTTGTTCCGTGAGCTTCGCAGCAAACTTTCACTCGGCGACTTGTTTGATCAAGGTGGCAAGCCGATTGATCCCGACCCGCCGTTCATCGAGGAGGATCAGGGCGGACTGAAAGTCGGCTACGCCAAACCTTACATCATCGGTTACGCACTTGCCGGCTTGCCGGAACTCGCCCGCCTCGCACCCGATGAACCGAAACTCCGTGACACGGTTCGTGCGGTCGCCGATTTTCTGGCCGCCAGCCAGGACCCGCTTGGCGGCTGGCGTTATCCACATCCGCGCTCCAGCGGCTTGATCCTCGGTCAGGCATTGGAGCACGCGTGGCAGATCACGCAGGCGGCGAAGTTACTCGGACCAGAACGGCGTTACCTCGACGCCATCGAGCGCGTTCTGCGCCAGCGGATTCATGGATGGCGACGCACTGGACAAATCTTCGCCGGCCTGAGCGGTTGGGAGATTACTACGGGCAAAGTGAAATCGCCCAAAGAACTTTACGATCTCTACAAGAAGCCTTCCGACCGCGATGCGACGCGTGATTATACCGAAGGCGCACCGGGCTTTGGGTCTGCTCCACCGGAGGGCTTGGTTTATTTCAACGAAGTGCTGGCGTATTACCTGGAGCATCGTCCAGCGTCACGATTGCTGGCCGAGCCAAAAGCCGACGAGCCGCTCGGCCAGGTGCTGAGCCGCGTCCCGCTCAAACAGCCATGAATTTCTTCAATCGCATCCCCATCGTTCCACCATTTCCCATCACGATTTTTGTTATCGTCTTGTCGTTGCTCGCCGCCATTTCCGCTGAACCAAAGATGATCGTGACCGCGACCAATCCTGATCCGCAACACCTGCCGACGCTTGGCGTTTGGGAGGATGCGCAGTTCAGCCCGGGACGGAAACTCACGATGGTTTCGGCGGCGTTTCCCAATGTGCCCGATTTCATTTGCGACTCCTGGTGCTACGAAAGCGCGCTGGAGTTCATCGGTGCGCGCGGATTGCCGGACGGCGCGCTGGAACTGCGTCATCACGTCAATGAACAGTCCAACGTCCTGTTCATCACGACCATCACACCGGAGCCGGGCGCGATTGAGTTTCTTGTTCGCGCCACGAATGTCCCGCCTGCCGCCGCGTCACTTCCGGCAAACCTGCTCACGCCGAATCTTTGCTGGCAACTGCGGCGCGCACCCGGCTTCCGCAGCGCGCCTGACCCTTATCCGGAGTTTGTCAAACGTTGTTTCATTTTCACCGAAAAGGGACGGACGTTTCTCGACCACACCGCCCGGCGCAAGATTCCAGTTCGCGCTGCCAGCGATCCTTACAACAATCCGCCGTGGGTGCAGATGTATGTAGGCACGTGGCAGAACGTGCCCGAAGCCACCACGAATTCCTGGGCTGATTACAGTCCCGACCGCTACATGACACGTGTCATCGGCGCGGTTTCGCGCGACGGCCAATATCTTGCTGCCATTGCCAACGACTCCGCTACGGTGATGGCGCAAGCTTGGCACGATTGCATGCACAACAACGCGCAATGGACACCCGCCAATGCTCCGCCCGCGCAACAGGTCTGGCGATTGAAAATCTATGCGATGGCGAGCGATCCCGATGAGCTGTTGCGCAGAGCTGAAAAGGATTTCGATCATGCGCAGGCAAGAAACATGTTGACAGGCGGAACGGCGTTTCAGACGCCGGGAATCCGGGACCGGCTTCCGGTATTTTACGAGCGGCTGGCGGAGCGGATGACGTTTCCGATGTCGTGGCTGTCGGGCAACTTTACCAACTTCGATGCGTGGCGATCTGCGGGCCGGGCAAAAGTGATGGAGCATCTGCTCGCGGCGGCGCCGCCTGCGCCGTTTGACGCGCGCAACATTGCCGAGCAAGACCGGGGCGGTTACGTGGCGCGCAAGATTATTTTCAATCTTACGGCCGACAGCCGTGTGCTGGCGCTCATGACCGTCCCAAAAGGCGCAGGGCCGTTTCCCGCTGTTTTGCTCCTCCACGATCACGGAGCCAAGTTCGATATAGGCAAGGAGAAGGTCATCCGCCCGTGGGACGAAAAACCGGAGAAGATCGAATCCGCACAGAAGTGGGTTGAAAAATATTATGGCGGACGCTTCCTCGGCGATGAACTGGCGCAGCGCGGTTACGTCTGCTTCGCCACAGACATGTTGAACTGGTCCGACCGCGGCGGCGCGGGTTTCGACGGGCAACAAGCGCTGGCGGCGAACCTGTTGCAGTTCGGCACTTCGTTCGCGGGTTTGATCGCACACGAAGACCTCCATGCCGCAGAGTTTCTTGCCAGCCGTGCCGAAGTTGACCCCAAGCGCATCGCGGCGATGGGATTGTCGGTCGGCGGATATCGGACCTGGCAATTGGCGGCGTTGTCGGAACGCATCGTGGCGGGCGTGTCAGTTTGCTGGATGGCGACGAGCAAAGGTTTGCTCGTGCCGGGCAACAATCAGACCTCCGGCCAGTCCGCGTTCACGATGATTCATCCCGGACTGGCCAACTACTTCGACTATCCGGACGTTGCGAGTCTGGCGTGTCCAAAACCGATGATGTTTTTGTGCGGACGCCGCGATGCGCTGTTTCCGGTGAAGGCCATTGAAGAGGCGTTCACGAAAATGCGGCGGGTGTGGAATTCGCAGCAGGCCGGCGAAAAACTGGAGACCCGTCTTTTCGACGCGCCGCACGAGTTCAATGCGACGATGCAGGAGGAGGCATTTGAATGGCTGAATAAGTGGCTTTTGAAATAGCAGCCGGGGTTATACTGTCTGCCCGAATCAGTTTCCGAATTGCCCCTCACCCCTTCCCTCTCCCCATCCGATGGGGAGAGGGTGGTCGAAGACCGGGTGAGGGGTCTGTGTGTTTCTTTTTAGAAATTTATTTTGGCAACCGCTCTAGTCGCCGTAAATCAAATCAAACCGAGCGCCGACCAACGTCCGCGGCTACGGTTCTGAATGAGGCCCCTGATCGTGAACAGAGTTCTCGCAGCGCCGCGAAGAGCCGTAGCGCTTCGTTCTCCGTGGCGGCATCGAGCTTGAATCCAACCGGCCCGCGCACGCGACGATTTTTCAGAACGCCCTGGTGATGCAGAAGAAGTTTCTCCACGGCGAGGAAGCCGTCCAATCCATGCTGGAGCGCGACGAGCGGGGCGATGAGGCCTTGAAGCGCGGTCGCGCGGACGAGATCGCCCGCTTGCAAGGCGTCCCACTCGGCGCGAATGGCCCATACGATTTCCGTGCCGGGCATCGTCCCCGCAATGCCCCGGCGATGCGCATCCAGCAGCGCAATGCCGCCGCTGCCTTCAAAGATGGCCGCCTGGCCACCGGTGGCCTCGCGCAGCAAGGAGAGGTTCTGCCCCAGCGGCTGCGCCTCCGGCTTGAACATGACCCGCACGGGATGACGGCGAAACAAGTCCGCCTGCGCGGCGATCGGCAGCGGCGCGCCCACGTAACCGCTCGCATCCTGCACCACGAGCGGCCGCGTGGTCGCGGCCAGAATGCTTTCGTAATAGCCGATGACTTCGGCGGCCGACGCGCGGGTGTTGGTCGGCGGAATGGCCATGAGCGCCGATACGCCTGCCTGCTCCGCCGCGCGCACATGACGCACCGCCTGCCAGGTGCTCTCTGCGCCTACGCTCATCACCACGGGGCCGCGGCCGTTCACGCTCGCGACCAGGCGCGCGGCGAGTTCGTCGCGCTCGGCATCGGTGAGCCGCAACACTTCGGTCACCATCGCGGCGACCACGCCCTGCGCGCCGTTGGCAAAGGCCCAGTCCACCTCGCGGTCGAGCGTGTTCCAGTCAATGGCATCGTTGTCGCCGTAGGGCAGTTGCAGGACGGGAAGGACGCCGGAGATTGTTGTCATAAATAATCGGTCTCGAGGTCAGATCACCAGTCGCCGACGGATCCATCGCGATGGAGCACCCGCTGCAGGGCCTCCTGTTGGAACGGGTGATTCTTGACCTCCGATTCGTTGATTTCGATGCCGAGACCGGGGCGGGGGCTGGGGCGCACGAGGCGGCCTTTCGTTTCCACCGTGAAGCGTTCGCTCACCAAATCCTGACGCCACGGCACATCGCTGTGGACGCTTTCGCAGATGATGTAGCTCGGCGTGGCGAAGCCGAACTCCAGCGACGCGGCGGTGCTCACCGGGCCTTGCGGGTTATGCGGCGCGAGCGCCACGCGATACGCCTCGGCCATCGCCGCGATGCGCCGCGCTTCGGAGAGTCCGCCGCAATGCGTGATGTCGGGTTGCAACACCGAGCAAGCCCGTTTCTCCAACAGCTCGCGAAACGCATGTTGCGTCACGAGCCGCTCGCCGGTGGCAATCGGCGTGCGCACCGCGTGCTGGATGAGCACGATGTCGTCCACCGATTCCGGCCAGCAGGGTTCCTCGAACCAGTAAAGGTTGAATGGCTCCAGCGCCTTTGCGAACAGCATTCCCATGCGCGGCGAGGGACGCGCGTGGCAGTCCACCATGATGTCAATGTCCGGCCCCACCGCCTCGCGCATCGCCGCCACGCAACGTTCCGCATAGCGCACGGGCGCATTGCCCTCCAGTGGCATCGTCGAGGGCACGGCCATGGATTTGAACGCGGTGAACCCTTCCGCGACGGCCTGCTGCGCCAGTTCGCCGAAGCGCTTCGCATCGCTCACGTCCGTTTCGTAGAAGTCCTCCATCTTGCCGCCGCCGAGATGGCAGTAAAGCCGGATGTGGTCGCGCACGGGGCCGCCCCAGAGACGATGGACGGGCACGCCGTGGACTTTGCCGAGGATGTCCCAGAGCGCGATGTCAATGCCACTAATCGCCGTGCCGCGGACGATGCCGTTCCCGTGCCAGAAGTGCTGGCGATACATCATCTGCCAGAGATGCTCGATGCGGCGCGGGTCTTCGCCGATGAGCAGTTGCGAGATGTCTTCCACGGCGCCCACAACCGCGCGCGTGTGCCACTCGAGCGTGGCTTCGCCCCAGCCCCAAAGCCCGGGTTGATCGGTTAGCACTTTCACGAACACCCAGTTGCGCATCCGCGCGTGGCAGACGTGTGTTTCGATGGCGGTAATTTTCATGATGAATTAAAGTCCTTTCGCTGGTCCGAAAAACTGGAAGTAAAAGAGATAGAGGTAAAGCACGACGACCAGCCCCGCGAAAATGCTCCAACACAGGAACAGGCTGCGCCAGCCGCGATTGCGCTGGCGTTCCGACTCCGGCAGCGCCGCCATTTTCGGCGACCAGATGATGCCCGCGATTTTTTCCGGTGATGGCGCGCGCGTGAACAGCGACACGATGACCATCGCCGCCATGCAGGTGAGCCACACGACGAATGTGCGATTCAGCCAGTTGTCGAACGGCATCAAGAACGGCACGTGCTTGAAGAGCACATATTCCACGAGGGCCGTGAACGGAAAACCGAACCACAACACAAACGTCGCCGCCGCCGCGGTGGTGCGGCCCCACATCACGCCGACCAGAAACAGCGCGGCGATCGGCGCGGCAACCCACGCGCCGACATTTTGAATGACCATGAAGACGCCCAGTTGGCTCTTCGTGAACCAAATTGCCAGCAGCGTGGCAATTGCCAGAATCAGAAACGCGCTCCATCTGCCGACCGTGACCATGTGATGGTCGCTTTTGTTTTTTCCGAAGAACGGCCGATACAAATCCATCGTGAACACTGTGCTGCACGAGTTCAGCACGGAGCTGATGTGCGAGAGCATCCCGCTGGCCAGCGCGGCCATGACGATGCCGCTCAAGCCCACCGGCAACAGTTCGCGGACGAGTTTCGGAAACGCGAGGTCTTTGTCCACCAAGCCGGGGTAAAGCCGGAAGGCGATGATGCCGGGAATCACCACGAGCAGCGGCAGAAGAATTTTCATGAAGCCGGCGAAGACGACGCCCATGCGCGCATCCCATTCGCTGCGCGCGCCAAGGCAGCGTTGCACGATGAATTGATTCGTGCAGTTGTACCAGATGCCGATCGAGAGAAAGAGCGTCCACACGCCGAACCAGGGGTAATCGGGATCGGTGATCGGATAGGCGATCTTGAATTTCGCCGGCGCGGCGTGCATGAGTGCGATCAACCCGCCGACTTTCGCCAGACCGACGATGGCCACCAGCAAACCACCCATCATCATCACAAGGAACTGAACAAAGTCTGTCCACGCCACCGAGCGCAGCCCGCCGTAGATGGTGTAACTCCCAGCCAGCAACGCGAGCGTCACGATGGTGACGGTTTCATTGATGTCAAACATGCCGCGCATCGCCTTGGCGCCGGCGAGCATCACGACCGCCATTTGCGCGACGATCCACAGCACGAGGCAGCACACAGCGAAAAAGTAGCGGCAATGTGAGTTGTAGCGGCGCTCCAGAAATTCCGGCATCGTGTAAAGCCCGCCCCGGATGTAGAAGGGCAGAAAAATCCAGATCAGCACGGAAAAGGTAATGACGTTCCCCCATTCCCACTGCGCCACCACGAAACCCACGGCATACGCCACGCCCACCATGCCGATGAAATGTTCCGTGCTGATGTTTGCCGCGATGATCGAACCGCCGATCGCGTACCACGGCAGTCCCTCCCCCGCGAGGAAGTAATCCCGAGCATTCGCGGTCTTCCGGCGTGCCACCCAGAGGCCCAGCGCGACCGTGAGCAACAGGTAGATGCCAAAGAAAACAAAATTCAGTCTCTGCATAACAGCAGTAATGACCACGTCAGGTCAATCGTTTCGGACGGATGCTAATGGGCCATCGCCCACTTGCAATGAACAAGGCGCGCCAACCGCAGGAAACAAAAATAATCCGTGCCGGGCAGTCTGCCGAGGTTGAACACGCTTCAAATCCGCGCGAATCTGAATGGAACGCCCTGCTCGAGGAGCCGATACGCATCGCCCATGCCTTGCAACTTGAGATTGGTGTGCAGCATTTGGGGCGGTTGGCAGTTATCGAGGAAGAGATCGTGGTGGCAGGGTATGACCACCTTGACTTGCAACAGTTTGGCCAGCAGCGCGGCCTCGGCGGGACTGAGATTGCGAAACGCACCGTTGATCACGGCGGCGAGCAGGTCCGGCTTGTGAGGCGCGACGGCATCCGCAAGCAAATCGTGATAGGCCGTGTCTCCGGTGAAATAGAGCGTCGGCCCGCCCTTGACGAAAACCAGATAACCCACGTGGGTCAGATCATCGCCACCGAAAGGAATGGCAAACGTCGCGCGCACCGTGAGGTCGCCAACGGTAACGCTCTTGTTGGGCCAGATCAGCGTCGTTTCCTCTTCTGGAACTCCGATGGCATGAAGACGCTCCAGCGCTTCGGCGGGCGCGACGAACTTGCCGCGTCCGCCTGCCTTGCGATAGGGCCCGATGGTTTCCGGATCGAGATGATCCTGGTGACTGTGCGTCATCAGGTAGAGATCAACGCCGACCAGGTCTTTGGCCGCCAGCGGCGGGGGCACCTGGCGATCCATGCGAAAGCCGTGCTGTTCGCCGATCGCTTTGCAGGAATTGGAGAGGTACGGATCAAGCGCGGCAATTTTACCTCCCGGCGTCTTAATGATGAAACCCGCCTGGCCCAACCACCAAATCGTCACCGATCGGCGCGGCACCCGGTGGGCTTTGATCTGCTTCATGGTTAATCGTTTCATGGGAATGTTTCGTAGCTCAGGGTTACTGGTCAAAAGTCCCGGAAGAATCCGCCCGCGGTCCAGCCGCCATCAACGCAAAGGATTTGGCCCGTGACGTAGCTGCTCTCCGGCGCGGCAAAGAAGAGCACTGTGTTAGCGATTTCCTCGGTGGTGCCTGGCCGGCCCAATGGTACGTGACTCAGCATTCGCTGCGCCCGATCTTTCATCAGCGCATCGTCGCCGTAAAACAACGACTTCGTTGCCTCGGTGAGGGTCGAGCCGGGGGCGACGCAATTGACGAGAATGCCGCTGGGCGCAAGCTCAATGGCCATCGCGCGTGTGAACTGAACCACGCCGGCCTTGGCCACCGCAAACGCGCATTGCAACCGCGCGGGCACGACACCGATGACCGAAGCAATGTTGACGATGCGACCACTCTTCCTCGGAATCATCGCCCGGCTGGCGGCGCGGCTGACGAGGAACAGTCCAGTCAGGTCCACGTCGAGGATGCGCTGCCATTCGTCTAGCGGGAATTGGTCAATGTTCACGCGGTGCTTCGCGGTATTGATGCCCGCATTGTTCACGAGGATGTCGAGGCGGCCGTGCTGCTTGAGCACTTGCGCGACGCCCGCGTCCACCTGCGCCTCGTTGCGCACGTCCATCGCCAGGGCGGTGCCGGACGGTGATCGCGCAGCGGAAATCTTCGCCGTTTCGAAATCAATGTCCGCATACACCACCCGCGCGCCATTTTGCGTCAGCAGGTCGGCGATCGCCTGGCCGATGCCACGGGCGGCACCCGTGACGAGCGCCACCTGGCCGTTAAGATCAACTCTCATGGTGTGCTCAGACTGACATTGATGCGTTTCACGACTCAACCTGTTTTCCAGAAAATTTGCGCGGTTTCAAGTCGAGAGCGAAACACGGTTCCCGCTCCGCAACCGCCATGCTCGTTGACCCCGGACGTGGGCGAATCAAACCCGGGCGAGAGTCAGCCGGGGTTGCTGCAAATTCTCATTTGCTGTGGCGTAGTTTCTCCAATTCCGCTTTTAACGGCAACCAGTAACGCCGGTCCGCTTCGCGTTCGGCGGATTCCTCGGCCGCCAACGCCCGTTCCAATTCCTTCAGCTTGCCGGGCGTGGCCTGGGCGAGCAGCGGTCGCTGCGTGACCAACTGTCGGCAAATCTGGGGACGGCCTCGTGCCACTTCCACGAGCAGTTGCGGGGTGCGGAGTTCCAAAAGCCAGAAGCGGATTTGCGCCGGATTGGGTTTGGTGTGGTTCTGAAAGTAGTGCGCCTCGACCAGCCGCCGGATCAAGGGCCAGTCTTTGTCGCGCTGGGTTTTCTTGGCCCGCACGAGATCCGGCAAGGAAAGCAAATCGCAGCGCGTGCCGTCGGGGAGTTCGATGGTTGTACGTCGTTGCCAAAGTTTGGGAAACCCCTCCACCTCGCGCATCTTGGACATGACATCCACGCGCATCCGCAAGGCTTCCGGATGCCGGCAACGGAAGTGAATGGCGTGGCCGCGGCGCAGATATTTCAACTTGAACGGTGGGACAGCGATGACTCCCGCCTCCAAATCTTCCAGCGCCCGACGCAGCCGGGCGAGATTCGCGGCGTTGGCGACGATGGCCAGATCCGTATCGCGACTAAACTCGGCCGCGCCGTAGAACACGCACGCCTGTCCGCCCATTAGCAGGGCGCGGACGCGGTGCGTGCGCATCGAAGAAAGGACTTTGCGTATCGGGTTCGGGATCAAGGGAGCCTCCGAGCGCGAGATAGGTTTGCCAGAGTTTCTCGCTTTCCAGCCAGCGTTGGACGGGCGTAAGCCGATACCACTCGGCCCACTCGCCTCCAACCAACTGTTCCGGTTGAATCATGCAAAACGGATAACAGGTTTAAGCCCGGATGTAAACCTCCGCACCCTTTTCACGAACTCGCGGGAGTTTTCATCCATTCGCGCTGCGGAAAAACAAAACGACAGGGTGAGTTGTCTTGTCCGGGCTAATCCCTATCGTCAAATTAGAACACTGCCTAATTCACGCCTCCCCTTCCGCCCACGGAGTCGGCGTGAGCAAGGTTTTGGCGATCTGTTCGATTTCCGGCTTCCCTCCGCGAAAGGCCCAGACCTGCGCCGCATCGTCGCGGCGCGTGCAACCAGTGCCGTGGCCGATGGCGGGGCTGTGGTATTCCAGTTCACTGAACGCGCCGAGTTGACTGTTGATGTTGCACGCCTGCACCGCGAAGCCGAAGTCGTCCGTCTCCGTCCACGGCACGTCCACGTATTCGCCCGAAGGATTTACGACGAAGTTGCGGATGATCAACGCCCACTGGTTGCCGGTTGGGTGGAGATAGCCGATGCGGTTGCAAACCGAGACAGCGCGGATGCTGATCTTGTGCTCGCCTTTCTGCCGCATGCGATAGCGAATCAAATGATCCGTCGTAATCAAATCCTGCGGCGGGATGGTGCCCACGGTGCTAAAGAGGTGGCGCGGTTCGGCGCGGCTGAAAGTCGGGATCAACAGGTCGCCGCCATGCGGCATCTGGATGAGATTCCAAAGCCCGACTTGGTCGCGAGTTTGCCGACTCGCACCGACGAGTTCCAGCGACGTGGATTGGGTGTAGCCGGCATACGCGATGCCTCGGAGCATCAACCCGCGCTCATGGCGCAACGGATTTGCGGCCGGACCGAAGCTTTTCGTGATCTTGAGACGCAAGTCTCTCTTCGACCGCGAGAGGTTTACGGTAAATCGGCTCACGAGCTGGAAACCGTCCTTCGTCTCCACCACCTCGTAGCGACCTGGATCGAGCGAGCGTTGCTGAAAGTATGGGTCGAGCTTCGGAAAGTTTGGGAAGAACAGATCAGCTTCCGGCGCGAGCCACGTGCGGTCGCCGCCCGAGTTGTGCCACTGGTCGCCGGCATAACACTGCTTGGCTGTCTTCACGGACTCCAGCGCCGTGTGTGTCCAGTAGAAGTTTTCATCGCTCTTCGGCGGGAACAATCCGAGCATGCGGCCACCGTAGGGCAGGACAAGCACGCGCGTTCCGTCCGGAGTTGAGTAAACCTTCGTCGGCTTGCCGACTTTCTTCAGAACATTGATCAGCGATTTCATCGAGTCTGGCAGGCGTCGCATATTTCACAAACTTCCAGCGCCGGAGCTGCGCCCGCCCTGTAGCGCAGGTTTCTCAACCTGCTGTATCGCCGATTTCCAAATCGGCAGGGGGTTCGAAACGCAGACCGCGCGGCGGGTTTTGAAACCCGCGACACAGCAGACTTGGAAGTCTGCGCTACGAAAAGCGGATGAAATATCCGGGCTTGCATCGCGGTTCACGATGTCGAAGGGCTCGTCAAATTCAGGGCGGCGGTGGAGCTTTGGCGACCCTGGGCAAGTCCCGTCGCGGCCAGCATGAGGCGATGTTCGCTGGCTTCGGCTTTGGCGAATAGGTCGGCAAGTTTCCCCCGGGTCAAAACGATAAATTGATCGCAGAGCGCCAGGAGTTCAGGCAGTTCCGACGAGATCACCACCAGCGCGATGCCTTGGCGGACCAAGTCCATCATCAGTTTGTAAATCTCGTTCTTCGCGCCCACGTCCACGCCCTTGGTTGGCTCGTCGAGCAGGAGCACTTTCGGATTCGGCAGCAGCACCTTGGCGAGCACGACCTTCTGCTGGTTGCCGCCACTCAGGGTCGCAACAGAGGTGGCGACGGACGGAGCGCGAATGGCCAGCCGATCCTTGTAATCGTTGGCCAACTGGGTCTCGCGTTTCCGGTCCAGCACCTGAAACCGGGAAACCGCTGCCAAACTGTGAAGCGTCACATTCTCCCGGATGGCGAAGTTGAACAGCAGGCCGTCTTGTTTGCGCTCTTCGGTCAGCAAGCCAATGCCGTGGTCCTTCGCGTCACGCGGGTTGCGGATCTTGACCTCACGGCCCTCGATGAAAATCCGCCCGCTGCACGGAAGGCGGCCATACAAGGCATTCACAATTTCGCTCCGGCCGGAACCGACCAGGCCGCCGATGCCGAGAATTTCCCCGCGCCGCACCGCGAAGCTGACGGCTTCGACGACGTTCTTGTTGGCGATGTGAGGATGAGGAACGGTGAAGTTCTCGACGCGCAGCACTTCGTCAAGGCCGACAGCGGAGTCGCGGGCGGGATAGAAGTTCTCGATCTTCCGTCCGATCATCGCCGACACGATATCGTTTTCGTTGAGCTGACTTCGGTCAAAGTGCGCCACGATTGCGCCGTCCCGCATCACCGTCGCCCGGTCGGCCAGTTCAAAGACCTCGCTCAGCTTGTGGGTGCTGAACAGCGAGGTGACGCCCTGTTGTTGCAGGAGCCGCAGGATGCGGAACAGGTTTTCCGTTTCGTCCTGCGTCAGGCACGCGGTGGACTCGTCGAGAATCAGCACGGACGGATGGGTGGACATGGCCCGGGCGATCATCACCAACTGGCGCTGACTGGCGTTGAGCGACGACACCAGCCGGTGGGGATCGAGATTGATGTTGATCTGTTTCAGGAATTGCGCCGCGCGCGCAAAGAGATTCCGGAAACTGACGAGGACGCCCCGGTCAACCCAGTGTCCGACGAAAATATTCTCCGCCACTGTGAGACCTTCGATGACGGTGATCTCCTGCGGGACATAACCGATCCCCTTGCGCTGGGCGTCATGTGGCGAGTGGAGTTGGATGGGCATGCCCGCCAGGATGATCTCGCCCTGAAACGTGCCTGCGGGATAGACGCCATCGAGAATCTTCATCAGCGTGGATTTGCCGGCCCCATTCTCTCCCAGCAACGCATGGATGTGCCCGCGCCGGACTTGAAGCGTCACGTCGTCGAGCGCCCGCACCCCCGGGAACTCCTTGGTGATGCCGCGCATCTCCAGGACAACGGGCGGGTTTGGATCAGGGCTGACGCTCACGGGGTTTTTGAAAATTCGATGTCCTGCGCAGTTCTCTCATTAGCACCGGGCTTTAGCCCGGTGACCAAGCCGCAGAAAATCAATCCAGCCGCTTTAGCGGCTTTGTGAACTTTCGAGAAAGCTGTTGAAACGGCTGGAGACATCCACCGGCAACCCGACACCGGACTGAAGCCCGGTGCTAACCCGGATATCTCACAGGTTGTTCGTAGCGCAGACTTCCAAGTCTGCTGTATCGCGGGTTTCCAAACCCGCCGCGCGTCCGGCGTTTCAAATCCCGTGCCGATTTGGAAATCGGCGATACAGCAGGTTGGGAAACCTGCGCTACAGGGCGGACGTAGCTCCTGAGTTGGATATTTGTGAAATAGGCAGGCTAAGGAGAATCGCAAAATGGAGCGACATGCGGAGCAGTCCGTAGGATGGACGCCAGAACCAAGAGCCGGCCGGGAGATTCTCCCTCTCTCCCGCCGAGGGGGAGAGAGCTGGGGTGAGGGGGAAACTGCGGCCCGTCGGTGTGTTTTCACGCAACCCCTCCCTATGAACCGGAACGTCGAGCACCGCCTCGGCGCGGGGAAAGCGGCGCTAAAGTCGCCCGCACTCCAAACGCTTCGCGCCAACCCAGCCGCTTCGTACCGCGCGTCAGCGTCTGGAGTGCGGGCGGCTTTAGCGCCGCTCTCGCTCTGCCGCGAGGCCGACCCACGGTTCAGGGGTTCAAAGCGCGAATTTCTTTTTTGGGGAATTCTCACCGTTGGATGGCCGCCTCCACCTTGTTGATCAGGGTGTAGTACGGCGCGAGCTTGTCTTTGGTGATGAACGGGGCGGGCAGCTTTGTCCACCAAGGAATCTTTTCGCCGCGCATGACTTTGTCGAGCAGTTCCGCCGCGCCGAAAGACTCTTCCCACAACGGCTGGCCGATCACCCCATACACGGCGCCGTCTTTCACCAAGTCCAAGTTGACCCGGGTGTAATCCATGCCCACGGCAATGATCTTGCGCCCCGCTTCCCTTTGGGCGCCCGCCCAAGTCGTCGGGCCGCCACCAGTCGTGGAGAGCGCCGCGACCACCTCGGGATGGGATTGCAGGATGGACGCGGCCTTGGAGATGGCCTTGGGCGCGTCGAAACCCTCCTCCTCGGGCGCGAGCACTTTCACGTCGGGGTACAATTCCTTCATCGCGGCGGTGAAGCTTTCGGACACCATGTTCTCGGTCGTGTTAAAGGAGCCTTGGGTAATCGCGACGCTGCCTTTGCCGCCGATGGCTTTGCCGATCTCCCGCGCCGCTTCCTTTGCATACGCCGCCGGATCGCAACTGATGATGCCGGTCGCGCCCGGCACCGAACCTTCCGTCACCGGAAAATGCGGGAGGATGACCGGCACACCCGCCTTGCCGGCTCTTTCGATGAAGGGATTCCACGCCGGATTGCCCGTCCAGATCGCCAGGCCCGCCACGTCGCCCTTGGCGAGCGCCTGTTCGGCCAGCGCAATCGTCCCGGCCAAATCCCACGCGTCCGTGCCGATGATCTCATACTGGTAGCCATACTTGAGGCAGCCTTCCTTGAACGCGATCTGCGTCATCTGATGCACCGGGTGACCCTTCATCGGCTGCACCCAATAGAACTTCTTTCCGTTCTTCTTCAGGGCGGAGGATTCGGCTGAGGGTTTGTCGCAGCCATTCAGCAGCGCGACCAATCCCAGCGCCCAAAACCACTTCATGTTTCGCATCATCTTCATATTGGTAGTGTCCTAATCTGAACTCACTTGTTCGCGCCACACATCTGAAACCGCAATTCAAATAATTCAGTTTGCATTGTAGCCGCCATGACTTTCTCGGCTGCAAAGCGCGTTCTTCCAATGCGTCTCGCGCTTTAGAACATCGTCCTCGCTCGCGCTGGTATCCGCTGTTTCCAAAATGGAAAACTGGAAGTTGAGGCTGTAATCAACCCCTTCTTTTTGCAGGAGGCTCTTTAGATTTTTGTTGTTCCCGTGTCCATCCTCCGAATACGCCTTCCACCTTCCCCAAATGCCTCCTGTGCCATATGCGCTGCCAACGTAATGCCGCCCTGTTTTTGTGTCGGTAATCAAATAAACCCCAGCCACACTCGACAATGCCGACTTCCAAGATTCGATTTCTTGCGCCACGATGATGTCTAATTTCCACTTTGGCAGGAGGACATTTGAAAAACCTGGAAATTCTTCGACCGCCACAGGACGCGGCTTTAGCTCGCTCACCTGCAATCGCTCCGCCCAATTCTCTGCCTTGAGGTAGGACTGACGCCCCGGACGTGAGAATTCAATGATTAAACGGCCCGTCAGCGCGGCAAATTCTGGCAGCTCCTTGGTATCGTAGCGGAAGGCTTGTTTTACGACCTTGCTCTCGGTGGTTGGGCGATATTCTGTGCTTTTCTCCCAGGGCCGATCCTGTTGCGCTTCCACGGCGCTGCATCCATGCGTGGAGAAAACTCCGGCGAAAAGCCATCTGGACGGGCCGTCCATTTTGATTAGCGAAACGATATACGGACGCTCAAAATTCTTGTTGCTCTGCCAATTTTGCCACTCAGGAAATTCGCCGCGCACAAAAACATCCAACGGATCGTCTCTGCCGTTCCAGCTTGCGAGATGGATTTTGCATTCCTCCGGTTTCAGTGAAGGCAGTTCAAGTTTCAGGATGTCGAAAAGTTTCATCTTCCAAATCGTTCAACTTCTTGCTCTGGTTGCGCTCACGATATTTTGGTGCGCCGCCGCAGGAGATCAACGCCCACCGCGAGGATCATGATCACGCCCACCGCCACGGTCTGCCAATGAGTATTGACGCCCGTGACCACCAAGCCGCTGCGGACGACCTGCATGATCATCAAACCCAGAAACGTCCCGGTGACCGTCCCGATTCCGCCGAAGAGGCTGACGCCCCCAATCACCACAGCGGCGATGACGTCCAGTTCCCAGCCCACGCCGATCTCTGGCTGGCCGACATTGAGTTGAGCCATCAGGAGCATGCCCCCAACTCCGGCCAGCGCACCGGTCAGCATGTAACAGTTCAGCTTCACCCAATCGGTGTTGATCCCGGCGATGCGCGCCACTTCCTTGTTGCCTCCGGTCGCGTAAACCATCCGGCCGAATACCGTCTTGCGCAGACAGAAATCACCGATCAGCACCGCCCCGATAAAAATGACGAAGGCCCAGGACAAACCCAGCGGTTCAGCCCGGCCAAACGCTTTCAACGAATCAGGAATGGGGTAGATCGGATAGCCTTTACACAGAAGATAATTGAAACCCCGCGCGATGTAGAGCATCCCCAGCGTGGCAATGAAGGCGGGGATGCCAAATCGTACCGCAACAATTCCGTTGATCAACCCGGCCATGCAACCGAGCAGAATCCCCGCCGCCAAACCGGCCTCGACCGGCCAGCCCGCATGTTTCATGAGCCAGGACGACGCGACCGCACACAAACCCGCGACCGAACCGACCGACAGATCAATCTCGCCCGCGATCATCAGCCAAGTCTGGCCCACCGCGATGACGCCGACAAATGCCATCGCCCGCAGCATCGACGCAACGCTGTTGTAGCTGAGAAAGGAGTGGCTCACGCCATAGAACAGCAGCGTGCAAATCACGAGCGGAACCAGCACGCCCAGCTCGGGAACCGCCCATAATTTGCGCAGGGTTTTCAATCGCGTAACTCAAACTCCCGGCACGTAACCAGCCCCGAACCGGGCGGTGGATGGATTGCGGAAATCCGAAATGAGCGACATCAACGCGGTCGTGCCCCCGTCCGCAATGATCGTCTGGCCGATGATGTAGCCCGCGGCTTCGGAGCAGAGAAACACCGCCAGTTTTGCGATCTCGACTTTTTCGCCGGAGCGGCCCACCGGGACTTTTTCGTAGGCGACCTTGCGCGTGTCCGCGTCGTTGAAGCCAGGAATCGCCTGGGAATAATTTTCCACCGTCACCCAGCCGGGCGCGATGGCGTTGACGCGAATGCCTTTGTGCGCCAGTTCGACTGCCAGTGAGCGGGTGTAGGCGATGATCGCCCCCTTGGTGCCGGCATAAACCGAATGTTCGGGTGCGCCGGATATGCCGTGGATGGAGGTGATGTTGCAAATCGCTCCGCCGCCATGTTTCAACATGTCTTCCGCCACGACTTGGGTGAGGAAAAACTGCGCGCGTATGTTTACGTGGTAAACCGTGTCGAACTGCTCCGGGGTCACCGTGAGAAAGGGCCGGTTGAAAGTGATGCCGGCGTTGTTCACAAGACAATCCACGCCGCCGAGAAAGTTGAGGGCCTGTTGGCCGAGGGATTGGACTTGTGCCACATCGTTGAAGTCGGCCTGGAACGCCTCAGCGCGCCGGCCCAGGGCTTGAATTACTTGGACCGCCGAACGCGCACCGGCGGCGTTGTGCGAGTAATGGAGTGCCACGTCCGCGCCCTCGCGGGCGAACTCCAGCGCGATTTCCCGGCCGATACCCGTGCCGGAGCCGGTTACCAACGCTCGTTTGGGGTTCGTTGTTTGATTCATACTCTTCTTGGAGTTGTCCTTCGAATAACATCTTTCGAAGCGTGCAACACACCGAAAAATCCGGTTAAAATAACAGACGGCACGTTGCGAAAGAGTTAACATCAACTGCAATCGATACAACCAAATTATGAACTCCACCAAACCCAGGATCGTGATTGCCGGCTGGACCTTTACAGATCTCAACATGAAGTTTTTCCGCGATCAAGAGACCAACGGTTCCGTGCGCGGTCTGAAACGGCTTGGAACACTCCAGGCGGCCTTGGTTTTTCTGTCCGCACTCGCCGCCGTCTCGGCACACGCCGCGGTCACGGTGGCCCCGGCGGAAATGGCGCTGAAGACCGACTGGGTGCAAAAAAATCTTCTCACGCCCGCGAAAGCTCCGCCATTTTCATTCACCTTCGACGGCAGATCCTCGGCTGCGCTGTTGCGCTCGTGGAAGCGTGTTGATGCCCGGCGAACCCTGGATGCCAATCGCACCGAGCGTGTCATCACTTGGACGGATGCCGCCAGCGGCCTCGTCGTGAAATGCGTGGCGGTGGAATACAGCGATTATCCCGTGGTGGAATGGACCGTCTTCCTGAAAAATTCGGGCACGAGCAACACCCCGATCCTGCAAGACATCAAAGGACTGAACACCAGCTTCCATCGCGCAAACGGCCCGGAGTTTGTTCTGAACGGCAACAAAGGCGATTTTACCACTGAGGATAGTTATGAGCCGTACCGGGTCACCTTGCGGCCCAACACCGTCAAGACTTGCGCGCCGTTTTATTATTCGGGCAAGTCGTCCGATGGTCCCGAAGGCTGGCCCTATTACAATCTGCAGATTCCCGGCGGCGGCGTCATTCTGGCGATCGGCTGGCCGGGGCAATGGGAAAGCTCCTTCACCCGCGATGCCACCGACGGTCTCAATCTCCAAGCCGGTCAGCAACTCACGCATCTCTTTTTGCAACCGGGCGAAACCATCCGCACGCCGCTGATCGCGCTGCTGTTCTGGCAAGGGACCAACACGGTGCGGGCGCAAAATCTCTGGCGGCGTTGGTATATCGCCCACAACATTCCCCGGATCAACGGCCAGCCGCCCGCGCCCATTTCCCAAATCCAGGTGAGCGGCGACGACACTTCCCAGGTGGAGGGTTTTTTTAAGGAAGGCGTCAAGCCCGACGTTTGCTGGCGTGACGCCGGCGCCGGCGGGCCGCACACCTGGTATCCGTGCAGCACCGGCCTTTTCTCGGGCGACAATAATATCTGGCTCAACACCGGCGATTGGGAAGTTGATCCGGCCAAATATCCGGCCGGGTTCAAGCCCTACAGCGATTGGATTCACGCGCGGGGGTTGAAGTTCCTGTTGTGGTTCGAGCCGGAACGGATTGGCAACACGAATTCGTGGCTAAGCAAAAATCATCCCGAGTGGATTTTGCCGCGAACGCGTTGGACGGTAGGTTACATCCTGAATGAAGGACATCCGGGCGCCTTTCACTGGCTGACGAATCATTTCGATGCCTTGATCAAGGCAAACGGCATTGACTGGTATCGAGAGGACATGAATGGCGACGGGCCGTTGACCGCGTGGCGCACCAACGACACTGCCAATCGTCAAGGCATTACGGAAAACTTCTACGTGCAAAACCACCTTGCGTATTGGGATGCCTTGAAGGCCATGAATCCCGGATTAAGGATTGATTCGTGCGCTTCAGGCGGCAGGCGCAATGATCTCGAAACCATGCGGCGGGCGGTGCCGTTGACCCGCAGTGATTTCGAGTTCGTTTACATGCCGAATGTCGTGGATGGAAACCAGTGTCAGACCTATGGCGCTTCGTCGTGGCTGCCGTTTCAAGGCACGGGCGCTTATCTTTATGACCCGTATTCCTTCCGCAGCTTTTACATGGCCTCATTCGGCATGGGAGGACTTTCTCCTGAAACAACTGCCGCGCAGAAGCAGGCCTATAACGAGTGTAAGAAACTTGGCCCGGCCATCATCCATGGCGACTACTATCCGCTGACACCGTACAGCCGCTCGAACAATGTGTGGATGGCCTGGCAGTTTGACCGGCCGGATCTTGGCGAAGGTCACGCCCAGATCTTTCGCCGGACCAATAGCCCGATTGCCACCATGTCCTTCCCATTGCAGGGATTGGAGCCGGAGCAGACCTACGAAGTGGAGGATTTCGACAAGGCAGAAAAATCGTCGGTTTCGGGAAAAGACCTGATGAAGACCGGCCTCACCGTCACGTTGGGGCCTCGCGGATCGGCGATCTTCCAGTACAAACTCATCAAGCCGGCGGCCAAAAAATGAAATAAACCAACTGACCACCAATATGCCCATACATCACGTTCCAGGTTCCTCGTTGCGAGGAGCGGCGATGCTCGCCGCGTTCGCGTTCTTCACCGCCACGCTCGGAGTGTTTCCCGCCGACGCCGGCCAAAACCTTTACGTCTCCAAGCTCGGCGACAACTCGGATGGCTCGTCGTGGCCGAAGGCGTTTCGCACCGTCCAGGCCGCGCTCAACGCGGTGCCGGATGCCAAGGGCGGGCATCGCATCATCGTCCGGCCGGACACTTACATGGAGGCGAATCTGTTCCCCGCCCACAAAGGGGTCGCCGGCGCTTACAACCTGCTCATCGGCGATACCGATGGCCGTCTTGGCTCCGGCACCAGCGGTTGGGTGATCCTCGATTCTGGCGACGCGGAGAAAGGGTTCAAGAGTTATGATTGGTGGGGTACGATTCGCGCCTATAAGCGAGGTTGGTCGAAGGAACACAAAGCCGAGACGTTCTCCTCGATCGGTTGGGATCGCTGGAAATTCAAGAACCTCTACGCCACGGGCGGCGACGCCGGGCTATTTTTCGATCTCGTGGACACGGCGGAGCCGTTCACCGTGATCGTCGAGGATTGCATCAGCATCGGCCGCGCTTTCGGCGGCGGTGTTGGCAACATCCTCTCGCGCCCCGACGAACCGTGCGTGTTCCGTCGCTGCAAGCTCTGGTGTCTGGACTGGTGGGGCGATGCCGCCGGCGCCTACGTGCGCGCCGAGCATCCGGAAATGCCCACGCATCCGGACGTGGTGTTCGAAGACTCGACGCTCGTCGGACCGGACAACGCGTTGCAGGCCGGCAATCCCGGTTACAGCGGCTTTACGCGCGTGAAGGTGAAGAACTGCCAACTCGTTTCGCTCAACTTCTCGCAACCGCAGGGCAAGCCCGGCTCCGGCGTCATCCACAGCACGATTGAAGGCCGCTTCCTGCACGTGGACATCGAGGATTCCACGTTGATGGGCTGCAAGATTTTTGGCGCCGGCAAAGGTGACGTCAGTTTCACGACGGCGGGCGACGTGAAGGCCTACGTGCAATTCAACCAAGACGTGCCCAAGGGCATGCACCGCCTCGGCCACTGGCCGGCGGACGTGTTTCAAACCATTCTGCCAAACGCACCGCCCGCCAATCGCCACGCGCTGAAGAGCGAGCGCCCGGAATCGCGCGAGGTTTGCGAAGTCGCACCCATCGTTTGGAAAAACCGGCTGACGTTGATGAAATGCCTGCGGCCGGCCAGCGGCGGCACCAAGGCGGACTACACCATCTCGCTCGAAGACGTGGAGACCGGGCGCGAACTCGCACGCTTCGCCGAGGGTTACAGCCTTGCCTCCGCGTTCGTTCACAAAGGTACGCTCTACATTTTCGCGTCGCGCTTTGAGTCGGCCGACTGGAACGACGTGACGATGTTCAAATCCAAGAACCTCAAGAACTGGGAGCAGAAAGTCGTCGTATCGCAGGAAGGCGAACACCTGTTCAACAGTTCCGTGTGCGCCACGCCCAAGGGTTTCGTGATGGCTTACGAATCCAATGACCAGAAGTTCACGCCGTTCACTGTGAAGTTCGCCACGTCCACTGACCTGGAGAACTGGACCAAACTGCCGGACACCGTGTTTGGCGCGGACCGCTACGTCGCCTGCCCGTGCCTTCGTTATATGGACGGCACCTACTATGTGCTCTACACGGAACACCGCACGCCGCGCTGGTTCTTCGAAACCTACCTCGCGCGTTCGAAGAACTTGAAGACGTGGGAACTCAGTTCCGCCAACCCGGTGCTCACGCCCGGCCTCAACGACGGCATCAACGCTTCCGACCCGGACATCATCGAGTTCAAGGGGAAGACCTATCTCTACTACTCGGTCGGCGACCAACACACCTGGGCCAAGCTCCGGCGCTCGGTCGCCGACGTCCCGCTCGCGAAGTTCTTCGACGGCTACTTCCCTGGTGTTCGGGAGTCGAACGCCAGCCCTCCCGCAGCGAACCGATGAACCAAATCATGCAACCATGAATCGCGGAATGGCACACACGCCCCCAGATGTCGTCGGCGGAACAAGGGGCCGCCCGGTCCGCGATGCTCACTTCAAGGACAGCGAGCCGGCCGGCACATCCGGGGCGACTTCCGTGGGCTGGCCAACGCCCGCGAGGTCGTTGGCGATGAGCGTGACATTGCGTGCGGCGTCGCCAGCCAGTTTGAGGAAGGTGCCGTCCTTCGCACGCGGTTGGCAGCCGCGAATGATCGCGCCGCGCGGCTGAATCAGGCTCAACATGGGCGCGGCGCCCGGCCAGAAACCGGCGTCGAGTCCGTCAATCGCCAGGTCTTCGAGGTCGTCCATGACCATCGCGTGACGCAAGTCGGGCTTGGAGGTCCGCAACCGCACGTTGGAGAACCGCAGCCCGTTCACATGGCGGGCGTAGAACCCATAAGCGGGCAGTTCGCCGAACATCAGGCACTCCGGGTATTGCTTCGGAAGTTCCGGGACTTCCTTTGCCGTCAACTCGCGGTCGCCGCCGCCCTCGAAGGTGAACGCGAGATTGCTGAGCAGGACGTTCTCGATGGGATGTCCCGGCTGGCCGGTGATGGAGCAGCCGATCTTTCCGACATCGGTCGCGACGATGTTGTTGATGACCACGTTCCTGAACGAGCCGATGGGCTGGGGTTGCATGTCCTTCTTGAAAGGCCGCGCGCGGTCGCCGAGCCGTAGAAAAAGCGGCACGGTGACGCCGTGAATCGTGATGTTGGCGATGGCGATGCGCTCCAGTTGGCCGCCGTCCACCAACTCGAGCGAGATGCCGCTCAGCCCGCGCCCCTTGCCGCCAACCAGCCTCTCTCCACGGGGCGACGTGACGACGCAGTTGACAATGGTGATGTCCTTGAAACCGCCGTTGGACTCCGTGCCCAGCTTGATCGCGTTGGCATGGCTGCGGGCGACACAGTCGCTGATGGTGACGCTCTCCGTTGGCCGGTCGAGCGTGCTCTTGAGCGTGATCCCGTCATCATCGGACTCAAAGACACACTGCGAAACGAGGCAATCCTTGCAGCCGTCGAGGTCAATGCCGTCGTTGTTGGCGTTGCAGAAATTCCACACGCGGATGCCGCGCACCGTCACGCGCTCGCACGCGAGATAATGCTGCATCCACATCGCCGAGTTCTGCAACCGCAGGCCCTCGACGCGCACGTCGCGGCAATTCACCAGCCGGAGGAGATACGGCCGGTCTTCGTATTGCCGCCCAGGTTTCCTGGCAAAGAAGCGGCCCTGGCCGTCAATCAACCCGTCGCCGACCAGGCCGACGTTTTCGAGGTTCTCGCCGGCGATGAGATTTTGCTTCACGTAATTGTCAGTGTAGGAACGAATGGCCGGGATGTTGTGCGGGTAATCGCCGACATTCGTGCTGCCGAGCAGGGCCGCGCCCGCCTCGATCCGCAGCGTGACATGGCTGCGCAGGTAAATCGTGCCGGAGAGAAACCTGCCGCCTGCGAGCAACGCCGTCCCGCCGCCGGAAGCCGCGCACTTGTCAATGGCCGTCTGAATCCCCTTCGTATCCAACTGCGTGCCGTCGCCCGCCGCGCCGCAGTCGCGGGCATTGACCGTCAGGCCGTGCGCATTGAAGACGGTTGCGAGACAGCCGAGCGCGACCGCCAGAAGGTTCAAGGTTTTCATCGGGTCAGGTTTGCGTTTGCTTTTTGCAGGCGGCTTTTTGGGAACCTTCTCAAACCACTTTTCGGAGTTGGGTTGATGGTGGCAGTTCGATTTTCGGCCTGTCTGCGTGCTCCGCACAGGCAGGTGTGGCTGGTTTCATACTTGGTGCCTTCAGTTGGCGGTTTCCTGAAGGTTAATCTTCTGTCCACGTGCTCATTTGCGATTTCTCCGCAATCCACTGGAGCGTCGCGCTCGTCAACCTGATTAACCGCGCGTCGAGTGCGTGTCAATGCTCTGGACTTAGCTTTTTTCGAAAGACGCCGCTGCGTTCGGCGAAAAACTGGCGGCGCAGCGACGAGGAAGTGTTTCTGGCGGAACGCGGCGGATAGCCCCCGCCTCGATCAAGCGGCGGGAAGGGAACTCAACGGCCGGATTAGGGCGTGGCTTCTGTTCTCGCGCGATAAGTTGCTAAATCCGCGTCTGTCACTTCTTTGGGAAAAACCAGCTTGTAATGCTTTTCAGAGGAAATGGTAACTCCGTTTTCGCCAGATTCGAATTCGAAAAGCGCGATAATCCCTGCATTCATGAATTGAGCGGCAATCGGCCTGCAAACCAGCAGGGGAAATTTGGTTGCGCAAACCGCGAAGTCTTGCTCGATCTGCACGATATTAAGTTTGTCCGTGCCACCTTTTGCTTGAACTGGGAAAACGTAATGCGCCCCCTTCTTATCGACCCCAATGTAGATTTCATCAGTCTCGACTTGACCCATCTCCGGGACGGTCGTGCGGAGATGATTTTGAATCGAGTAACACGTAACGCCACTGAATATATCGACCAGCCTGTTATATCGCACCTTTGCGAGCAGCGCCTGCTCATCGTTGAACGCATACTTGGCGACAATTCCCGGCGTCGAATCAGGAACTTTCGTTACCGCCAAATGTTCGTTGGGAACAATTGGAGTGTTTGCGATCAAAGCAAAACTGTATTTGCTGCGCCCGGCGGGACGGATAATCCAAATCTCCTTTTCGCCCGCAAGAGACGTAATGGATTTTGGCAACAACGCCCGGTATCGAAAGGTATAGACCAAATCGCCGAGGTTTTTGGGGAGTGTGACCTTTAGCTTTGTGGCGAACCTTTCCATCTCGTGCCGTTCAAACGGCACTTCGCGCATCCCCTTTTCATATTTCGAGAAAAAGATTTTCTCTATGATGGCAGAGTAACGGTTAATTTTCTTTGCCGGCTTTTTCAATGGTTCGTCTTTCATGCTCATAATGTTCCAGGTCGGTTCTTGAGGATAGGAACTAATTTTCATTGGTCCCGGCCAACGGAGGATGATAACCTCTTCGCGAAGCTGCTCTTTAGTAGCCGTTGCCAACCGGGTTCTAAACAAATCAATACCTACGACTTCGTATCCAAGAGATTTCGCCAAATCGGCCAAGAGCTGGCCGGTCCTGATCATTACCCGCAAATAGGACGCTTGATCACCCACGACGTACGCCAGTTGCGCACCGGGGCGGAGGACCGGCCGGAGGTCCATCAGATGGCGCATCATGCCGCCGAAATACAGTTTCGTGACGCGTGCGTAAAGTCGCTCGAAGCCGGACGTCTTGCCAAGTTCGATTCGACGCCTTTCAATTGCGTCTGCAATCCGCTGAATCTCCTCGTGATTTTCAACCAGCCGGTCGTCTGTATCACTTTTGTAAACGCTGCGCGTGTTTGACCGAACCAAACTTTGCTTCAGGCGTCGCAGATCATCCTTGCTCTTGATGAATCCTAACAGCACCGATTCGAGACGCGTCGTCCGGGTATAATCCTTTTCGTTTGGGTATGGTGGAGATGTTATTACGGCATCAATTGAACTTGGCCGTAAGAGCGATATCAGATCGCGCGCATCGGCCTGATGGATAATCGCCGGAGCTCCAGCTATTTGGTTCAGCTTCCGCAAATCATTTGCAATCTTTTTGACGTTGCGGAGCCAGGGGCCGACCACGGCAGCGTCTTGCTTAACCGTCCCAACGCCAATCTCAGGGCCAAAGTGCAAATTGCTTATGTCGTTCACCAAACTCTTCGCAAGCGCCAGATGCTCGTGCCGAGCTAATCGTTCGTCTTTATTTTCCTCCAGCGTTTCCAAGAGCACCAAAGTTTTATGGAGCGGAAGTGGGCTTATCGAATCGGTCAACAAAAGCTTCAGCAAATCGGGCGTGAGTTTCTGGAGTGTTGGAACAATCATTTCCTTCGATTTGAACAATGGGAGCGCCCCTTCGTCCTCAATTCCTTCGCTCGCATATTTGTCCAATGCGATCTTCGCAATCTGAGTTGCGTGCCTGATTAGAGCTTCTGGGTCTGTTTCCCAATCAACTTTGGTGCGGCTGGCGAATGCAGCCATTGGATTGGGTTCAATCCCAAAGCTTGGGATTCCGTGCTTTTTGCATTCCACCAAGGTGGTTCCGGTGCCGCAAAAAGGATCCAAAACAGTGTGTCTTGCGTCGAGTGAAAACCGGTCAATATAAGTTCTTACCAAATGAGCTGGAAACGATAGAACAAAGCGATACCAGTCGTGGGCAGCATGATCTTCAACCCGGAGCTTGTTGTCCTCGCGAGGGAGCGACAACACGCTGACCGGAGCGTCTCGGGTTGTAAGGTCAACTGAATTTAGCATTTGAGAATCTTTGCAACGATCTTCATCGAAGTAAACTTGAATGCTTCCATTGAAACAAGGGTGGAAGTCAGCCGCAGAATTATAAAGCGGCCTCCGTTTCCGAAGGCCGCTGTGAGTTTGCTTACGTTGTTCCCGGATTTTTAGGCCGGCGGAGTTGGCGGCGGTGGGCCGGATGGAATCCCGGCCGCTCAATCGGTCTCCACGCGCACGCCGTCGAGGTGGAAGACTTGGTCCTTCGCGCGCGTGCTGTGTTCCCCGAGCACTTCAAGCCGGAGCGTGTGCGGGCCAGCCGTCGCGAGTTCCTTGCGATAGATGCAGACGCCCCAGATGTCGTCGGCGGAATAAGTGTCCACGACTTCTAGCGCCGCGCCATCAATGCTGACGGCCACTTTGCCGCAGTTTGCGCCAAGCTTGCTGAACACGAGCACGGTCCGGCCATTGAAACTCAATTCGGCGCTGACGCCCTTTTGATTCGAGGACGAGAGCGTGTGGTTGTGCGTGAGGAGCAGATTGTTCTGGTGCTTCCATTCGCCGCCGAACTTGATCCCGCCTCCCGACGCATCGTCGAAGACTTGCGCGGGCTTTGCCGCCGGGCCTTTGGCCGCGACCCGGGCTGAGACGTTGCCCGCACCGTCCACCGTGCGAATTTCGTACCGTGCCGCCAAATCAGCGCCGGCAGAGTGGTCGAAGTAAAACGCTCCCTTGGCCACTTTGTCCAACGCTGCGCCGTTGCGAAACACCTCGTAGTACGAAACCCAATTGTCGTCCGTGCCCGCCTTCCAACCAAGTTCGACGCCAGGATAGCCCATGTTTTCACCGCTACGCTTGGAGACTCGCGAGGGTGGCGTTGGCGGTTTCGTGTCCAGCTTGCTGCCGGGATGGAGGGGCAGATTAAGGTAAATGAGTTCCCCGGCTGGCATTTTGTCGAACGAGATGCCGCGCTCCATCAGGTCGGTGCCGGTGCGCCGTTCGCTCCGATCAGATTCGTGGAACGAAACGAAGTAAGTTTGCTGCGGCAAAAGTCCTTTGGGCTTGATCGTGACCGGGCCGGGCGCGGGCCGCTTGGGGATGATGACGCCGCGCTTGCCGTCGCGACTCAACCGCTGGAAATACATCGTCGGGTCGTCGCCGGTGATCAGCGGACGGAAGACGCGCACCCAGCGGCCCACGACGCCTTGCTGATGCAGGTAGTGATAAATGTCCACCAGTTCGCGCAACCCTTCGAGCTTCGCGGCGTCCGTGGTGTCGCCGGTCATGTCGAAGTTGATGCAGAGCAACCCGCGCCAGGTGGCTTTGTTGTAGTCGTTCGGATTCCAGACGTCCGGAATGTCGCTGGTCTTGTCCGGCGGGAAGAGCAACGCGGCGTAATAATTGCGCAACGGGCCGACGGCGCCGTCGCTGAACGAGAACGCCGAGGCGTACCGCGTGTAGTCATAACCGCCGTAGTTGCCGCCGCCGTTGACGGCTTGGAAGGCGCACTTCGGATGTCGGTCGAGGAACGTGCGGATCAGGCGGCGCAAGCCTTCGTCCTGCGCGAGCATTGCGCTGTCGCCTCCCTCGCGCTTGGCGGTGAAGAAACTGTCATTGCGCCACTCGAAGTCACCCCAGCGCGCGACAAACTGGTCGTGTTGGTTCTGCATGAACGCGACCACTTCCGGCTTCGACATGTCGAGCGTCTCGCCCAGCAGCCAGTCCGGATGCTCCTGCGCGACGCGCGACTTCTTGTCCACGGTGTAAAGGAAGGCGTAAATGAGCTGGCCCATGTCGTGTTTGCGGAGGTAGGCGATGGTCGTGCGGAAGTCCGGGCCGTTCCAATCCCCGGCGCGATCCCACCAACCCCAGTCGCGGTGATAAACATCCGCGCCGACGTAGCTCATCAGATCAGCGACGCGAAACACTTTGCGAAACGTGCTGTCGTAATCCGGCCCGCCGCCGGTCCAGGCCGCGCCGGGTTGACCCCAACCCGTGCCGTTCATCCAGTAGCCCAACATGCGGATCGCCGGAAACCAGCCGTCCCTCGTGTAATCCCAGAGATAGCGATACTGCCAGTCGAGACACTCGTTGCCGGCGTTGTCGAGGTCATCATAGTAGAGGCCAACGAACGCCTTCGGGGTCGTAACGGATTCGCCTGGCGCGAGGGTTTGTTGGTGACCGGCCACTTTGAGTTGGGCCGTGACGCTGCCATTCGGATTGAGCGAGAACGACGAAGTCCAGTGTCCGAAGTAATCCCAGCCGATGAAAATGCCCTGCTTCGTGTCGTTGGCGTAAAGCGCATACCACGGAGCGTAACTCGCACTCCCCGGCCGGAAACCATAGCTCGTGTTGCTGCCCACGCCGTTCCCCGTGTTGCAAATCGAGCCAGTGACATGGACCTGGCCCGCCTTCGGGGCCGTCCACACGCGAGCGGCATCTTGTCCGACATCAGGATGCTGATCGCCGATGCCGACGAAGGGCGTGCCGGTGGCGTTGTCCTTTTCCTTTCGCCACTGCTTCGGGGTAGGATAGTAAACGAGGTCAACGAACTTGCCGTTTTCCAGATACTGATAGCGCCAGCCGTTCCTGCCTTGTTGTTCGCTGAACTCCTTGGAGGCGGTGTGCGTCTCGCCCTGTGGGATAGGCGCCACCGGTACTCTGCCGGGTTCTGGACGATATATCCCACGGGGCGAGCCATCGGCGTAGGTGATCCTCGGGTCAAAGGCCGTCGTGTCATAGCCGATGTTCCCGTGCATGTTGACGAGAAAGACGAGCTGGTCACCGGGTTGAACGTCGGCGTTGAAATCGAACGGGACGCGCACTGTGGCGTTGGCAACGTACTGCCAGTTTGTGGCGGGCCAGACTTGCCGGCCATTGAGCAAAACCTTGGCGTCAACGCCGTCGCCGGGAAATTGCTGCGCACCGATCATTTCGGCGGGGAAAGGTTCGTAGGAATCAAACGTCCGCGGCTTCACCGGATCCAACGACTCGGTCTTGAGCTTCCAGGAGCCGGGGTTGTTTTCGCCGCCGGACATCCAGGAGAAATCCGGGGACGACACCGCGCCCGGCTGGACGGTGACGTTGAGAAAACACGGGTCGTGGATGGGCAGCGGAACCGTGCCGGCGTTCTTGAACGTGACCCACTCGCGCACGATGCTCGAGCCGGGGTAAAGCAGATAACTCTTCGTGGCTTGGAGCGCCTCGCGCTGAACGGTGATGTCCAGTTGGCGCTCACCCTGGGGCAGCTTGGATTGCTTCGAGCCGAGCAGCCGCCAGCCACCAGCGGAAACATTCTGAAGCTCCGTCCTGTCGGCCAGTGGCGCAAGGAATTCCTCGGTCGCCGCGCCGCTGGCCGCCAGTTCGCGCCCGGTGGTTCGATCCGTGAAGCGCTTCAACACCAGCCGACCATCTTCGAGAGCAATGACTCGCTCCATCTGCGACGTGCGCAGCGTCCACTGATTCCCACGTTGCCGAATGTCGGCGTCGTCAGCGCAAGCCGTGGCGCCCGCCACCAGCAGCGCAAACAGGAAACTCAGCGACCGGCACAGGGACGCCCCTTTTCGAGGCCCGATGAGTTGTTTGATCTGTTGCATGTTAATGTCTTTCAGTTGGCCGGCATTTGAAACCGGTTCATCGCTCAAAATCCACTGGGCCGTGGCGGCCCGGCATACGGTTTCGCGCCCAGCACCCGTCCGCGGTTCTGCTCCACGGTGAGCAGCGCCGGATCGGTGACGCGCGGGGCTTCGATGAAACCGTGATAGCGCCCCATCCAATACGCCATCAGCCAGGCGGACGGTTGCACCACGGCGTGGCCGCCCGCGCCGCCGTCGGCTTCCATGGTCCAGTTGTCCCAGAGCATTGGCTCGCGTTCGCGCGGCGAAAACGCGCGCGTGCCGCCGGAGTAAGCCACGTAGCCGGGCGGCGTCTGCCGATCAGCCCGCTGCGAATTTTGAAACGAATAAAGCACCAGATCGAGCGGCCATTCGCGCAGGTGGGTCACGGCGGGTTCCGCTTCGCAGTCGTTCCCGGTCAACGCGCCGTAGATGAAGTTGAACCAGGTCGCTTGCTCGATGCGTTGGATTTCCCAAGTGCGCTCGAAACTGCGCCGGTAGATTGAACGCAGTTTGGGGTCCGTTTCGTATTTCAACAGACTCGGGTAGCAGAAAAACGCGAGGCGATCGAGAAACTGCAAAACGTCCCCGGGCGGAAACGTGCATTTCTGCCGCAGCGTGTATTCCGGGTAGCCGAGCTTCACCAGTTCCTGATAGCCCTGCGCGAATCGCGGCTCGCCCGTGAGCGCTTCGGCGGTTTTGATGAACGAGAGAATTTCGAGCGCGTTCAACCCGCGCGCCGCGTTGCCCTCTCCGGCGGAATTGAAATACTCCGGGTTCCAATTGCCCCAGCGGGTCGGCTTGCCATCTAGGTCAATCAACCGCCAGCCGTGTTCCATCAGATGCCCGGCCACGCGCGACAGAAAGGTTTTGGCCTGCTGAATTTCTTCGCCCTGCGCCGCCAGTTCGAGAAAAATGGCGATGGCGTAAAAGTGCGCGCAAATCTCGTCGCTCGACGTGTCACCCTTCCACTCGAACAAACCGTCCTTCGTGTCGTGCCACTCGGCGGCGGCTTCGCCGGAACCGTGTTGAGCCTGATGCCCGCGCTCGTTCTTCGCCCAGACGCCTCGGGCGGGAAAACCTTTGATCCCCGTCATCGCTTCGAGCCAGCGGATGGTGTGGAAGGTATTCGCGGCTTCGTGCCGGGCTTCGGGATCCTTCGTGACGGCGTAGCGATAGGCTTGAGCCGCGAGATAGTCGCACGAATAACCACCGTCGTTGTCGCCAGCTTCGCGCACGAATTCCTTCAGCTTCTCGTCCCATTCCAGCTTATGCACCAGCCCCAAGCGCTTCTGGCCCCATTCCTCCAGGTGTCGTTCGTAAAACGCCGCCTTCTTCAGCAACGTGTAAGGTTCGTATTCAATGACGCCCAGGCCCTGATCGGTCGCGATGAACACCGCATGGTCGGTGCTCGCGATCGCGTTCACCCGGTCGTCAGGCAACCAGCGCTGGCCGGCAAAGTAATGAAATTGACCGCCCGTGTGGCGAATCGCGCCGCGCGTCGTGCCGATCCAAAGGTCACCGCCAAAACCGCGCGCCAGACAGGTCGTGTCTTCGTAACACAAGCCCTGTGCGCCGCGCAGTTCCGTGAGCGACATGCCGCGCAGAACGCCCAGCCCGCGATCCGTGGCGATGTACAGCCGGTTGCCCAGGCTCAAAACGTCGCGCGTGTTCAACGACGGCAATTCGCCCCAGTCCCAAACCTTTTCCACCGGCCAGTTCCAAACGTTGCGCGCGCCGAATCGAGTGCCATCAAAAATGGTGAGCCGCCCCGGGCCATGCACATAAAGCGTCTCGCCGTAGGAAACGACCCGCGTGATGGCGAAAGGACCCGGCGATGAAGTCAGCGGTTCCAGCGCATCGCCTCTGACGCGCCACAAGCGAGTGCCGCCCGCCGCCACCACTTCGCCGAGATGTTCGCAAACGTCGCTCATCCCTTCGGCGGAAATCTTTTTCCACGCTCCGTTCTGAAAGCGATGCAACCCCGGACTCGTGATCGCCCACAACGCTCCGCCGGTCGTGACGAGCCGGCTGACCGGCTCGCGCAATTCGCTCACTTCGATCAGCTCGTTGCCCTTCAACAGATGAAGACCTTTCGCCGAACCGGCGTAAACGATTCCTTGGAAAACCGCCACCGAAGTCAGCGGTGCGCTCGTGGTTACTTTGCGTCCGATTTCCTGGAGATAAACGTCGTCGCGGACGGGCTGCCAGAGTCGTTGCGCGGCGGTGCCGACGGGTGCGGCGCAAGCGGTGGCGCCCGCCACCAGCAACGCAGACAGGAAACACACTACCGGACACAGGTGCGCCTCGTTTCGAGGCCCGATGGGTTGCTTGATCTGTTGCATGTTGATCTCATCCAGTTGGCCGGCAGATTCCTGATTTGAAAACTCTTCTTCGCGCCCCGCAACCGAAACGGCAGTTCACTTTGACCGATCGACCACCGCCAGCCGCACCAGCGCCGCCGACATTCAAGCGACTGCCGTTTACACTTGCACCATAAAAATAAACCAGCCTTTGTCCGGAGCACTTGAGATTGCCGGACGCTGTCGTCCAATTCCTGTTTGATTGCGCCGCTGCCGAAGGTGAGCGTGCCGGTGAGAGACTGCCAATCGCCGAGCGAGAGGCCGTAACGTTCCTGAGCGATGAACTCTTCCAAGGCAGCGCGCTCCATCACGTCGCGCGGGTCTTTCAGAAGCTTGGCAGCAGTGCAATTCACCGACGCGTATTGAGTTCCCGGCTTTCCGACCGTGGCGAGAGTGACCGGGGCGAGCGGCGGTTGCGAAGGCGGTTTGTCGCGTGCGGGCGCAATGGGCTTCCCAAGCCCGCCACGAGTGCGTGGCCCAACAAGCGACGTCCGCTTCGCGAATTCTGGTCGGCCGGCCGTGTAGGACGCTGTCAATTTTTTAAGTGACTTTTGAGCGTTGAGGAAGTTTACTTCGTCCGGTTCACGTGCCAGCCATCGAAACCAGAGGCTTTGACTGCTGCCACGGAGACAAAGCCCGGTCTTGCTCTACCCGCCAAACTGTTTGTGGTCAAAATCAGTCCCGTGAATCCGGGACATAGGAAAGGTCTGTATGAAGAATGATATGCGAAAATGGGGGTTGGTCCTGGGTCTGACCTTGCTGACGGCCCCGGCGACGCGCGCCGAAGAGCCGCTGTCTTACGAACAAAGAATTGATCAGCTTTACGGCGAAGTTCACGGCACCGGCCTGTTGATGGATGTGTTCGTCCCCAAAGGCAAGGGGAACGGGTTGGGCATTGTCGATGTCGCAAGCGGATCTTATTACTCGGATCGCGGCAAGATTCGCGATCACATGCGCGGACAGATTTACCAAATATTTTGCGCGCGCGGTTACACGGTGTTCGCCATCCGGCCCGGCTCGCGCACCCGTTACACGGTCAATGAAATGGAGCAACACCTGCGTCTGGCCATTCGTTACGTCAAGGAACACGCCGCCGAATATAAGTTCGATCCAGCCCGACTCGGCATCACAGGCGCATCGGCGGGCGGCCATCTCGCCACGCTCGCCGCCGTCACGCCCGAGGACGGTCAGGCGGACGCCAAGAATCCGTTGCAACGTCATGACACGCGCGTCAAAGCCGCCGCGGTCTTTTTTCCGCCCACGGATTTTCTCGATTGGGGCGGCAAGGCGGCCAATCTGAGTATTGTGGGGGATTTGATTTACCTCGGCGGCGTGAAGGGCCACAGCGAGGAGGAAATCAAGGAAGGCGCGAAAGCCATCTCGCCCGTTTACAAAGCGGGCGAAGCCACGCACATTCCCTTCCTGTTCATTCACGGTGACGCGGATCCCATCGTGCCGTTGCAGCAATCGCAGAAGATGGTCGAGGCCATCAAGAGCGCCGGCGGGTCGGCTGAACTCATCGTGAAGAAAGGCGGCGGCCATGCCTGGCCCACGTTGAACGAGGAAGTCAAGACGATGGCCGATTGGTTCGACGCGCATCTGGCGGAAACCAAAAAGGCAGACGCCTCGATCCAAAAATGATTCGCACCGCATTGCTCGGTTGGAATGATTCAGTTGAGACGTATGGGGAGCGCAGCCGCCCCGGCTGCGGTTCGGCGCGCCTTCGCGCCGAACGCTTCGCGCGGCGTCGACACCCAACCGTTCCGTCGCACACACGCGAATGCCTACGACGAGGGCGTCGTCGGCTACGCCCGGGGCGGGCGTGCTCCCCGATTCGAACTGAATCGAGCTGGGTTGGAACATCCGCGAAAATTGAATCCGCCTCCTCACGTCGGCGGCTACGGCCGTCAGGCTTTCTCGTGCACGCTCTTACCTCGTTGGTTTTCGGACTGGTTGTTTTCCAATCCGCCGCGCTTGACCTTAGCAAAGCGGTCATCTTCTTCCCATCCAACCTTTCCGCCACGGAACGAAAAGCCGTGACGATGTTGGTGGAGGAAGTGGAGAAGCGAACGCAGATTCGCATGGAAAGTTCCTCAAGCTGGCCGTCGTCCGCAACGACGGTTATTGCGGTCGGGCCGGCGGCGGCGCTGGATTTTTTTGGCGAGAAATACGCCAAGGAGCTTTCGCGCGATCACCGCGTCAAGGGAGCGGAAGGGTATCGGATTCGAATCAAGAAAAGCAAAGGCGCTCCCGTCGTGTTCATCATTGGCAACGATGCCCGCGGTGTGATGTTCGGTGTCGGTCATTTGCTCCGCACGTTACGCATGAGTCCGGGGAGGATTTCGTTGCCCGACGATTTCAACGTCGCGACTGCACCCAAGCAACGATTGCGCGGGCACCAACTCGGTTATCGGCCCAAGACCAATTCGTACGATGGCTGGGATGTGCCAACGTGGGAACAATACATTCGCGACCTCATCATCTTTGGCTGTAACGCCATCGAGTTGATTCCACCGCGCTCCGACGATGCCTCGACCAGCCCGCACTTTCCGTTGCCGCCGATGGAGATGATGGTGCAGATGTCGCGGTTGGCCGACGAATACGGAATGGACGTGTGGATCTGGTATCCGGCGATGGATCGCGATTACTCCAACCCCAAGACTGTCGAGTTTGCGCTCAATGAGTGGGGCGAAGTTTTCAAGAAGTTGCCCCGCATCGATGCCATTTTTGTTCCCGGTGGCGATCCGGGCCACACGCAACCAAAATATTTGATGGCGCTGTTGGAAAAACAAACCGCGTCGCTGCATCACACTCATCCCAAGGCGCAGATGTGGGTTTCACCGCAAAGCTTCAACCAGGTTTGGCTGGATGAGTTTCTTGATATTCTCAAGACCCAAAAGCCCGCCTGGCTCAGTGGCGTGGTCTATGGTCCGCAAGTCCGCGTGGGACTGCCGAAATTCCGGGCGATGATTCCGAAACAATATCCGATTCGAAATTATCCCGACATCACGCACAGTTGGCGCTGCGAATATCCCGTCCCCGATTGGGACTCCGCTTTCCCGGCCACCGAAGGCCGCGAGCCGATCAACCCCCGTCCGCTCGGCGAGGCTGCCATCTTCCGCTATGCCCAACCTTACACGATCGGATTCCTGACTTACTCCGAAGGTTGCAACGACGATGTGAACAAGGCCATCTGGAGCGCGCTCGGCTGGAATCCGAGCGCCAACGTCACGAATGTTCTGCGCGAGTTTAGTCTTTACTTCATCGGCGAACGCTACGAGGCGGACTTTGCGCAAGGCCTGCTCGCATTGGAACGAAACTGGCGCGGCGCATTGCTCACCAATGAAAATGTTTATGCGACGCTCCAACATTTTCAAGCGATGGAAAAATCCGCCCCGCCGCAACTGCAACAGAACTGGCGCTTTCAGCAGGCGCTCTACCGGGCTTATTACGACGCTTACACGCGCAGCCGGTTGATCTACGAGACCGACCTCGAAGAGAAAGCCATGAGCCGGATTTGCGATGGGAAAAAATCCGGTTTGGCGGCGACGATGTCCGAAGCGGAGGCGATGCTTGATCGCGCGGAGACCAACCGCGTTTCCGTTGAATGGCATGCGCGCGTTTTCGAACTGGCCGAAGCACTTTTCAAGAGCATCAAGATGCAACTCAGTGTCCCGCTTTACAAAGCCATCGCGGTGGAGCGCGGCGCCAATCTGGACAATATCGACGTGCCATTGAACAGCCGTGTCTGGCTGAAGCAACAGTTCGCCGAGATTCGTGAATTGCCCGACGAGGCGGCCCGGCTAAAGCGAATTGATGAGATTCTTACCTGGACTGATCCCGGCCCCGGTGGGTTTTACGACGACCTCGGTGACGTGCGGCGCCAACCGCATCTCGTCCGCGGCCCGGGTTTTGAAAAAGACCCGCGCTCCATGGAATCGTCGATGATTGATTTCGGCTACAAGAACGGCCGTCTCTCGTGGTGGAACAATGCCGGCACACTGTTTGAAACGCCGCTCAAACTCCGTTACACCGGCCTGGACCGCAACGCACAATACCAAGTCCGCGTCAACTATGCCAGTGACTCGGCCAGCAAAAAGATTCGTCTGCTGGCCAACGACAAGTTTGAAATTCACCCGTTCATGGAAAAGAGATTTCAAGGTCGTCCGCTGGAATTCGATGTTTCGCGGGAAGCCACGAAACGCGGTGAACTGACGCTGAACTGGAACCGCGAGCCGGGCCTGGGCGACAACGGACGCGGTTGCCAGGTCGCCGAAGTCTGGCTCATGAAAAAGTGATGCGACGAATCGGAGGGTCACAATGAAGAAGATGATGTCGTTCAAGCTGGCGATGACCACAACTTTCCTGGTTGGAATTCTGCCGTCAGCCCTTGCAGCTAAAACGGGTGATCCAATTCCCGGTTACACGTTTCGCGACGGCATTTACCAGCCCAATGAACCTTATCGGGAAGGCCAGCCGCGCGTCACCGGTTTGCAGCAGCCTTACCCGAAAATGAAATCGGTTGAGGAGAACCCTATCACCCCGGCGAAAGTCCAACTCGGCAAACTGCTTTACTTCGATCCCATCCTGAGCGGCGACAACACGACTTCCTGCGCGCATTGCCACCATCCCGATTTCGGTTTCTCCGATGGCCGCCACACCAGCATGGGCCTGCATGGTCAAGGGCTTGGCCCGGAGCGCAGCGGCGGCGACGTCTTGGCGCGCGGTGCGCCCGTGATCTGGAACGCCGCTTACAGCCCCCGGCAATTCTGGGATGGCCGTGGCAAAGATTTGGAGCAACAGGCCGAAGGCCCGATCCAGGACGCGCACGAGATGAACCAAAACGCCGGCGAACTGGTCCAGGAACTCCTGCGCGTCCCGGAATACGTTCGTTTGTTCCAGGAAACGTTTGGTGGCAAACCCGAGGACGCCGTCACGTTCCGTAACGTCACCAAAGCCCTCGCGTCGTTCGAGCGAACAATCCTCTCCTTCAATTCCAAATTCGACCGTTACGCCGCCGGCGACTCTTACGCGCTGAACGATTCCGAAAAACGCGGGCTGCAACTTTTTCGATCGCTGAAAACCCGCTGCTTCGAGTGCCATGCACTTCCGAATTTCTCGGACGGCAGTTTCCGCGTCATCGGCGTGCCTGATCAGGAAGGTCAGCCACACGATCTTGGACGCGCGAAGGTTCCGGGTCAGGGGCCGGAAGGCGCGTTCAAAGTTCCCACTTTGCGCAACGTCGCGCTGTCCGCGCCGTACATGCACAACGGGCATTTCGCCACCTTGGAGGACGTTATCAAATTCTACTCGAAGGGCGGCGGGCATCAGTTCCCAAATCAAACCCTGGCCATCGACGACAAGATTGGCACGTTTGAAATCACGCCGGAAGAAACCGCCGACCTCGTCGCGTTCCTCCAAGCTCTCACCGATACGTCTCTTCTCCCCGATGCACCGACCAAAGTGCCGTCGGGCCTGCCGGTGCTGGCCGTGAAATCCAAACCGACGCCTGCGCCCAAGATGGTGGTTGAGAATCGTAGCCGACGTGAGGAGGCTCAAATCGAGAAGCCAGAAGTCAGAAGTCAGAGGTCAGACTTAAATCAGAGACTCCTCACGTCGTCTCCTACAATCACCGTCAAGCCCGGCCAGTCCATTCAAGCCGCCGTCGATCGCGCAAAAAGCGGCGACCGCATCGAAGTTTTTCCCGGCGTCTATAACCAGTCCGTGATGGTTGACAAGGCCGGCATCAGTTTAATCGGCGTTCATGTGAACGGGGAGCGCCCCGTCCTCGACGGCGAAAATAAACTCGGCGATGCGGTGCAAGGTTCCGGTGACCATTTCCTCATTCAAGGCTTTCACATCCGCAACTACACCGGCAACGGCGTCGTCAATAACAAGGCCAGCCACGTTACTTACCGCGACCTTATCGTGGAGAATCCGGGCCTATACGCAGTTTATCCGGTCGAATGCTCCGGCGTGCTGGTGGAAGGCTGCGTCGTCAGTGGCGCGAAGGACGCCGGGATTTACGTCGGCCAAAGCCGCGACATCATTGTCCGCAACAACGAGGTCTTTCACAACGTCGCGGGCATCGAGATCGAGAATTCCGTCCGCGCGCTCGTCGCCAACAACAGCGCGCACCACAACACCGCCGGCATTCTCGTGTTCCTGCTGCCCAACAACCCTTCAAAAGTTGGTTCGCATACGCGCGTCGTAAACAACCGAAGCTGGGAGAACAACCACGACAACTTTGGCAAACCCGGCACGACAGTTTCATTTCTACCACCCGGGCTGGGAATGTTCATCATGGCCGCCGATCACACCGAAGTCACGCAGAACGAGATTTTCGGCAACAACTCGCAAGGCATCCAGATGATCAGTTATCTCACTTCGCAAGTTGCACCGAAGGACAAAATCCAACTCGACATCGAACCCAATTCCGACAACAACTTCATCCACGACAATCTTTACCGCGACAACGGCCGTCTTCCCGCCAAAACCTACGTGGACCAGAAAATTCCCGGTGGCGACGTCGCGTGGGACGGCACTGGCGTGGGCAACGGCTGGCAGGAAGCGCCCGGGGTCAAGACTTATCCGACAGAGTTGCCCAAGCAATCCGGCCTTGAGCGCGTGGACTTTTCCAAGCTTGAGGAGTAGCCATCGGCGCAGCCGAACCGCGGTGGAGCGGACAAGCTGAAGCTTGAACTCCAACGCAAGCCGTATTCAGTTGGAGTTCAAGCTTCAGCTTGCGCCGGCTGGATTGACCTCCACCCAGCGCGCCAACAGCCAGAGCAAATCCGCCAGCCGGTTCAAGTAAACGATGATCTGCGCGTTCTGGAGCTGGTCGGTGTCGTGCAACTCGCAGACGCGGCGTTCCGCGCGGCGACAGGCGGTGCGCGCGAGGTCGAGCGCCGCGGAGTGGACGCTCCCACCAGGTGTCGCCCAGCCTTTGTAAGTGATATTTTGGACTTCGATTTCCTGGACCAGCTTGTCCAACTTGGCCGTCAACTCCGCGGTGACGAGCGAAAAACCGTCACTCACATACCGCGGCAGGTCGTCCACCGCTGTCGCGAGTTCGCCCATGAGAATGATCAGGTCCTTTTGAATGGTGATAAGGTTCTCGCGCAACAAATCGTGCTCCGCAGTGGCGCGCGCGAGGCCGAGGGCGGTGTTCAATTCATCCACGCAACCATACGCTTCGACGCGGGGATGACATTTGGAGACGCGCCGGTTATACATCAGTCCGGTCGTGCCTTTGTCTCCAGTCTTGGTGACGATGCCCACGGCGGCATGATGAAGTCTGAGATTCAAAGTTCAAGGTTCAAAGTGGTGCGTCCTGATACGCAAACAGACCCGCGTGCGAAGTTGGAAGTCACTGCAACCATTGCCAAACGCCCCTCACCCTTTCCCTCTCCCCATCGGATGGGGAGAGGGTGGCCGCAAAGTCGGGTGAGCGGATTTTTTGAAACATTTGTTTTGCTGCGATTATCAAACATTGTCCGCGAATTTTACGCGCAACAAATCTTGTCATTGTTGTTGAGTTGCTCTTGGCTGACCGTCCAGAGTGAGGCGCAGACCAATCCTCCACCCGCCGATGTGTGGCTCTCCAACTTTGTTCAATTCCCGTCGGTCGTTGACACCAACCGGATTCGCCTGAGCGGTTTTGAAAAGTTGCGGGCAGAGGTGAACGCGGGCCGGCTGAAAGTTCTTTGGTCCCCACCACAACTCAACACGAACGTCAGCGTTGTCGCGCAGGCCAGCGAGGATGAACCCGGTCACTGGCCGGTGCGCGACTGGCATTCCTACCCCATGAGTTTGCGCGGCACAAATTGGGAAGCCAGCGTTCCCGTGTGCGATGTCGATGTACCGGTGGTTTATTTTGTCGAGATGCGGACCGCAAGTTCGAACAATGTTTCGCCGATGCGCCTTTGCCGGCCACGCGCCGCCGGTCTCGAAGAACCTTCACGCGTCTTCTGGCCGTTCCTCGAAGGGTTTGAAACAGGCACGGACGGCTGGAGTTCATTGGCGAGCGCGCCGGATTCACCCTCGTTGAAAACCGATCCGACCTCGAAGAATGGTCTCGCTGCGTTGCGGGTGTCGCTCCCGGCGGGCAAACGCTCCGTGACCGTGGCGACCACGCGCGTGCGCGGCTGGCAAATCCTACAAAACGGCGCGACCGGTCTGCGGCTCTGGTTGCGCATGCGCGAGGGAATCGGCCACGCTCGTTTCACCCTGTTCGCAAATGCCTTTGCCACAAACCAGGTCGTCTCGGTCAGTTCCATCGAGGCGAAGCTCAATAACCGATGGCAGAAGGTCGAGCTTCCGTTCACGTCGTTTCCCACGTTGCCGCTGGCCAACGTGGATTGGTTCACCATCGAATTCATCGGCACCGGGCCGCGTGATTTCTTGATCGACGACTTGCAATTGCTCGGCCCGTGGAAGATCGAACTGGAATGATACAACTTACCGCATGACTCTCGGCACAATAGCAGCCTTGGTGTTTCGCGGCGCCCCCTCACCCTTCCCTCTCCCCCTCGGAGGGGGAGAGGGTGGCCTTTAGGCCGGATGAGGGGCGGTTTGAATACTCCGAGAATCTTTCGCGGGTGGTTTGATTGCCGCGTCGGTCATCCGAGGTTTCACCCGCCGGTTTCCACCTGCTGTTTGTAAGCCATCAATCCATCAACGATGGCGCGCGCCATTTGCCGGCGATAAGTGGGATCGTAAATCTTTTTCGACTCGGAGGGATGCGACAGGTAACCGCCTTCGATGAGCACGGCCGGCATTTCCGCCTCGCGCAATACGGCGAAACGCGCGCGGCGCACGCCGCGGTCTTCCGTCGGCAGACTTCTCACCAGCGATTTGTGCAGCCGATACGCAAGGAGCATGTTCTTGTCGTTATTTCGGTTGCCCGGAGCGGGGCCGGCGCCGCCGCCTTCACCACGCGCGTTGGTGGAACTGGCGCCAGCCGGGGTTAGACAATAAACTTCGATCCCCTTGATTTCATTTCTGGAACCGTTGGCGCCGTTGAAATGAAGGCTGACAAATAAATCAGCGCCGCGGCGTCGGGCCAGGTCGGGTCGCACCGGCAGGTCAATCAACGTGTCCGTGGTGCGCGTGAGCGTGGCTTTGAGGCCGGCGCGATTCAGTTGATCGCGCACCTCCTGCGCCAAGAGGAGGGTATATTTTTTTTCCTGCTGCGAACCGTTGCGCGTTCCGGCGTCCTTGCCGCCGTGGCCGGGATCGAGACAAATCGTGCGAATTTTTGCGCCGGCACTGTTCCGCGGCGAAAACAGCACGGGCTGCAGCGTGTTTTGCAAATCTTGTTGGGCAAGGTACATCCCGCCATTCCGCGCCACGATGGGAAACGACAGATAGACGTTGACGCCGTTGATCTGCGCCAGTTTGGATTCCGCGGTAAGACCCAAGCGGGACGCTCCCTTGGTCAACTGCACAATCTCATCCCGTTTGACCCAGCGGATCTCGAAGTCGTTTCGCCGCGCCCAATCGCTCAACCGGACATATTCCTTGCCGGAGATGTGCACGTGCTCCAGTCTGCCCGGCGGACGTTGGGCACACGCCGTTGCTCCCGTCAGAAGGAGCAGCAAGCAGCACAATGATGTGACCACGGCTTTCATGAACGCGCGCAATGTACATTTCTCCGCAGGTCAATTCAAGGCAAATGCCCTGGCAAGCGCGCACCAGCCAGGACCCGGTGACTCTCCCTCGCTCACAAACAACGCGTCGAAACTGTGAAAACCGTTGACGCCCCAAAGCTCGTTACCTAGATTGGCCCTCTGTCTTTTGAGCAAACACAATCGAGAAAGCTGTGAATACCCATGACTAGTCCCGCCAACGCCAGTACCGCCGCCAAAGGTCTCGAAGGAGTCATCGCCGCCAACACTCGCCTCAGCGATGTCAAAGGCGACGTCGGTGAATTGATCTATTGCGGTTACAACATCAACGAACTCGCCGGCAAGGTGAGCTTCGAGGAAGTGGTTCACCTCCTTCACCACGGCCATCTGCCCAACCGAAAGGAGCTGGGTGAACTCAAGGCCGCACTCGCCGCCGAACGCGACCTGCCCAAGGGCATTGTTGACCTCATCAAGTCCCTGCCCAGGACGACGCCGCCGATGCACGCCATCCGCACCGCCATCTCTGCGCTGGGCTGTTTCGATCCGGAGTGCGACGATGATTCGCACGATTCCCAGAGGCACAAGGCGCGCAAGTTGATTGCGCAGATTCCCATCGTCACCGCCTACTTTCACCGGGCGCGCCAGGGCAAACCACTGTTGCCACCGGATCATTCCCTGGGCGAGGCCGCCAATTTTCTTTACCTCATCGACGGCGAAAAACCGTCCACTGAAAAACAGAGCACCATCGACATGTGCTACGTGCTGCATGCCGACCACGGCATGAATGCTTCCACATTCGCCGCGCGCGTCACCATTGCGACGTTGAGCGACATGTATTCGGCCATCACTAGCGCAATCGGCACTCTGAAAGGTCCGTTGCACGGCGGCGCCAACGAAGGCGTCATCAAAATGCTTCAGGAAATCGGCTCGCTCGACAAGGTGGATGCCTACATCGCTGACGCCCTGGCGCAGAAGAAAAAAATCATGGGCATCGGCCATCGCGTTTATAAGACGCTGGATCCGCGCGCCCCGCACCTCAAACGCATGGCGCAAATCCTGAGCGCCGAACTCGGCGAAGCCAAGTGGATCAAGATGAGCGAACGCATCGCCGAAATTATGCTCAAGGAAAAACATCTTCAGGCCAACGTCGATTTCTATTCTGCTACCGTTTATTATTCGCTCGGCATCCCGACTGATTTGTTCACGCCGATTTTTGCGATCGCCCGCACCGCCGGCTGGACGGCGCACGTGCTCGAACAACTCGCGGACAACCGCTTGATTCGGCCGCAGAGCGTCTATACCGGCCCGGTCGGATTGAAGGTTGTGCCAATTGACCAACGATAGAACCGCATTCTCGTTCGCTGTTTGACATGAACATTCACGAATATCAGGCCAAGCAATTGCTGGCCCAATACGGCGTCGCGGTGCCCGCCGGCGATGTCTGCGATCAACCCGCACAGGCCAGAGCGATTGCCGAAAAACTTTTCGTGGCTGGGGAGAAGCTCGTTGTCGTCAAATCCCAAATCCATGCCGGCGGACGCGGAAAGGGCACGTTCAAAAGCGGTTTTCAAGGCGGCGTCAAACTTTGCAAAACGGCGGACGATGTTTTCGAAAAAGCCAAAGCGATGCTCGGCCAGGTGCTCGTCACAAAACAAACCGGCGCGGATGGCCGGCTCGTGAGCAAGCTGCTCATCGCCGCCGCACCCAACATCAAAAAGGAACTTTATCTCGCGGTGCTGCTTGATCGCGCGGTGTCGCGTCCACTCATGATGGTCAGCACGGAGGGCGGCGTGGACATCGAGGAAGTCGCCGCCAAAACGCCGGAGAAAATCGTCAAGGAAACCATTGACCCGGCTGTCGGCATGATGCCCTACCAGGCGCGCAAACTCGCCGCGGCGCTCGGCCTGAAAGGTGATTTGATCAACCCCGCCGTCAAACTGTTGCTGGGCGTTTACAAAACCTGGTGGGAATGTGACGCGAGCATGGTCGAGATCAACCCGCTCTGTATCATTGCGGGTGACGACGGCAAGGAAACGCTCATGGCCGTCGATGCGAAGATTGGTTTGGACGACAACGCGCTCTATCGCCACAAAAACATCCAGGACATGCGCGACCTCGCCGAGGAAGCGCCGCTCGAAACCGAGGCGAGCAAGTTCAACCTCAATTACATCAAACTCGACGGCAGCATCGCCTGCCTCGTCAACGGCGCGGGCCTGGCGATGGCGACGATGGACATCATCCAGCATTACGGCGGCAGCCCGGCAAACTTTCTCGACGTGGGTGGCGGCGCGAGCAAGGAACAGGTCACGGCGGCGTTCAAGATCATCCTGCAAGACCCGAACGTGAAGGGAATCCTCGTGAACATTTTCGGCGGCATCATGGACTGCAACGTCATCGCCACGGGCATTGTCGCGGCGGTGAAGGAAACTGGATTGAAACTTCCGCTGGTGGTCCGCCTCGAAGGAAATAACGTTGTCGCCGGCAAACAAACCCTGGCCGACTCCGGCCTCACGCTCATTACTGGAGATTCGATGGCGGACGCGGCGCAGAAGGTTGTGAAGGCGATTGAGAAATGATAATCTGCCAACATGAAGAATCGTATGGGAACATTTTATACAAGCTGCCGGGTCGGGAATCATTTCGACCGGAATAAAACGATCGAAGTCCCAAAGGTGCTCGTGGACACCGGAGCGGAATTCAGTTGGATCAGCGCCGACACGCTCAAGAAGGCGGGAGTGAACCGGGAAAACAAGAGCTATCGTTTCGTCACCGCCACCGGACAGGAAATCACGCGGCCAATTGGATTTGCGGTGATTCACGTTGGCGATGCCGTAACAACCGACGAAGTTGTTTTTGGCGAACCTGGCGATTTGGAAATTCTTGGAGCGCGCACGCTGGAAGGCATGAATCTGCGCGTTGACCCTCGCGCCAAGAAACTTGTCGCTGGCGGGCCGATTCTGGCCGCATGAACACCAATCTCACCACCGGCAAAAAGACTCTGGCTGAATCCGGCCTTACCCTGATCACCGGCGATTCGATGGCCGACGCGGCGCAGAAAGTGGTGAAGGCTGTGGCCATGTAGAAGCATTCCGACATGCTGCTCTTGATCAAGACTGAAATGGATATGTATCGGTTGGCTGCCAGACTTAACGAGCTTCGCACTTCCGAAGAGCCTGCCCCCATTGATCTCGAAGAGAATTCTCGTGAAGCTTGTGTGGGTTACCTGATTCCGCCGGATGTCGGCCAACTGGTGCTTTACCGAAATTCCGATCCCGTTCAATTTGAAGACATGGCGGAGTGGCCGTACGTCCTCCAAGTTGAGAAGATGCCTGTTCAGTCTGAGGCCCAAGAAGAGATCGCTTGGACTCAATTGAAAATGTATGGTGCGTACCTACGCGTGAACAACATCGCCTCGGCGGTTTTAGCCGTTAAGCACCCAATGTCTGGGATTGAGTGGTCTGTTTGTGAATGATATTGAATTATGCTCAAAGTCATCGAACTCGCCTTTTGTTGTTACGCCGTCACGGACATGAAACGCGCCCGTGCGTTTTACGAGGACGTCCTGAACTTGAAACCCACCACCGTCACGGACAGTGAACACGGCCAGTGGACCGAATACGAATTCGGCCCGTATGCGCTGGCCATCGGCTCAGCCCCGGCGTTCAAGCCCAGCCCTGACGGCTGCACGGCGGCCCTCGAGGTCGAGGATTTTGACGCCGCCATCGCGCATTTGAAACAACACAACGTGAAGCTCCGCATCGAACCGATGGCCACTCCCGTCTGCCACATGGCCATGATCTTTGATCCGGACGGCAACACGATTTGCATTCACAAGCGGAATCCCGGACGTTGAGCCTCATTATGCAACCGTCGCAACCGCCCAATCCCATTCCCGAGGATTCAAAAGTCGCGGCCATGTTTCGCGAGCAGCGGGAGAACGCGACCAAGCTGCTCCACAACATCAAGCAGCAGTTGCCGCAACTCGAAGAGATGTTGGCGCACGTCGAGGGTCACTGGTGCATGGAGGACGGCTTTTATAGATTTTACCATCAATCCTTCAAGGTCTATCGCCTTCAGGAATTGACCGAGGGAATCTGCAAAGCGTTGCAGGCTCTTCTTCCAGACCGGCCCATGAACCGGTGGTTCACGGAGATTGTGGAGCAAGGCACCGGTCACGAGATTGAAATGTCACACAACCGAGACTGGCTTCGCCATACACGGCCCATCGTCGAGGCTTTTTTCCACGCGCATTACTTTCTGAAGTTGGCGGTCAAGTACGGCAAAGAACTGGAGACCGCGCCGGACGTCATGCCCAGCGGCTGGGCGACAGTCCTGTATTTGTTCGACTTGAGATAATCAGAATGACAACACCGACCTCGTAAATCGTAAATCTGAAATCGTAAATTTCACATGGCCATTCTCGTCAATCCCAACACCAAAGTTCTCATTCAAGGCATCACCGGCAGCTTCGGTGCGCGTCATGCCCAGCTTTCGATGGATTACGGCACGCAAGTCGTCGCGGGCGTCACGCCCGGCAAGGGCGGGCAAACTTTCGAGCACGGCGGCCAGCGCGTTCACATTTTCGACACCATCGCTGAGGCCTCAACCAAGACCGGCGCGACGGCAAGCGCGGTATTCGTTCCCCCACCCTTCGCCGCTGATGCCATTCTTGAAGGCGTGGACGCGGGACTCGAGCTCGTTGTCGCCATCACTGAGGGAATCCCCGTCAATGACATGGTGAAGGTAAAGCGTGCGATGGAAGGCAAACGCACGCGGCTCATCGGTCCGAATTGCCCGGGTATCGTCACACCGGGTGGAGGGAAGGATTCGCATGGCGGCTGCCGAATCGGCATCTCACCCGGCTACATCCACAAGAAAGGAAACATCGGCGTCGTGTCGCGTAGCGGCACGTTGACCTACGAAGCGGTGTGGCAACTCACGTCGCGCGGGATTGGGCAAAGCACCTGTGTTGGCATCGGCGGCGATCCGGTCAACGGCACCTCGCACCTCGACGTGATCAAACTGTTCAACGACGACCCGGGGACGCACGGCATCATCATGATCGGTGAAATCGGCGGGAGCGCGGAGGAAGAAGCGGCGGAGTGGATCAAGAAGAATTGCAAGAAGCCCGTGGCGGGATTTATCGCGGGCGCCACGGCGCCGCCCGGTCGCCGGATGGGGCACGCGGGCGCGATCATCAGCGGCGGCAAAGGAACGGCTCAGGCAAAAATTGCGGCTTTCAAAGACGCGGGCATCGGTGTGGCCGCGACGCCGAGCGAAATGGCGGACACGTTGTTGAAGATGATGTGAAACAATGCTGCGTGAGACGTGAAACGTGAAGGAGCGTGCCGGCTCGCGCGCAGCATGCTAGACCGATTACGGCTCACACTTGTTCATGGGGCTAATCGATTTCATCCTGAACCTCGCCGGGCTGCTGCTCTGGTTCAACTGGCGTTCCCGGCGCTTCGATCCGATTGCCAAGTCAGCGCCCCTCACCCTGGTGGGCATGTTGAAGAAAACGAGTTCTGCGCGCCTGCCACAGTGGAAATATCCGCTGGCTTTATTGTCGCTGCTGGCTGTTCGCGCGCTTTTCTATTGGCAGATTGGTGCGGCGGTCAATTGGACGCCCAGTCTGCAACTCGGCGCCATCGCGCTGGCCTTCCGCAGTGATTTTCCGGGACACATGTTCTTGTTTTCTTTGCTCAGTTTCGTCGTCGCGCTGGCCGTTTTTTTTCTCTGGTTGATTTTGCTCGCCGTGGTGAATCGCGGGATTCCCCGTGATCCGCTCCAAAAACTGGCGCGCCTTCATCTCGGTTTCCTGGATCGCTGCCCGTGGCAATTGAAATTACTGTTGCCCCTGCTGACCGGCGCGCTGTTTTGGATTGTGTGCAGCCGCGGATTCGCGTGGTTGGGCTTGATTCCGGCATCGCCGACACTGGTCGAACTCCTGGAACAAGCGGCACTCATCGGGCTGGCCACCTACCTTGTCTGGAAATATTTGCTTGTCGGTTTGCTGCTGCTGCATCTGCTCAACAGCTACGTGTATCTGGGCGAACATCCCTTCTGGAATTTCGTGAATGCAACAGCAAACAATCTGCTCGCGCCGCTTCGCCGGCTTCCTTTGCGCTGGGGCAAGGTGGATTTTTCTCCGGTGGTTGGAGCAGCGCTGGTGTTTTTTGTGGCGCACCTGGCCGAATATGGGTTGGACTTGTTTGGGGGGTTGCGGATTCCCGGGCTGCCGCAACTTTACCAGCGCCTCCCGTTCTGAGCCGGCGGACTTCCGCGACTCAAGACGCATGGGCCGTGGGAAGTTTCACGGTAACCGCCGTGCCCGCGCCCTGCGCGCTTTGAATGGAAAGTGTTCCTCCGTGCAACTCCGTGAGCCGCTTGGCAATGGCCAACCCCAAACCAAGCCCCTGCTGTTCGTGTAACTTGCGCTCAAACTGCATGTACGCGCCGACCTTGGTGATTTGTTCCGTGGAAAAACCGCGCCCGCGATCACTGATGGTCAACGTCGCCAGGCCGGGAGAAAACCCAAGGGTGACGCGAATCCGCGTGCCGGCCTTGGAAAACTTGAAGGCGTTGATCAACAACTCATCGATTATTTTGGTCAGGTATTCTTCCGAAATGGCGACCGATCCATCCGTCAGCTCCAGAGCCAGATCGGTCGGCCGGCCCGTGATCTCCGCCTGTTTTTCGGCGCAGCGCTTGATGACGTTCGCCGCATTCACGGTACGCTTCATCCGCAGCGTAACGGCTCGTTGGGAGTCGGTGGCCATGACTTCGACCTGCGTATAAATCAAAAAGTTTTCGATCAACCGTTCCAGACGTTTGCCCGATTCGTGAATGGTCTTTCCCATCTCCGCAATTTCCCCCGGCGGCAACATTCCGGCATCTGCGCTGAGAATTTCTCCGTACGCCAGAATGCCATTGAGCGGCGTGCGCAATTCGTGCGGCAGCATCAGGCTGATGTTGTCGCGCAAATCGGTCAGTTTCTTTTCCGCCTCCTCACGGAGCGCTTGCGCCTTCTTGAGCCGCGCTTCGACGGCGGCGTAAAGTTCAGTGATGCTGAATGGCTTGGGCAAGTAATCGTCCGCGCCCAGTTCCATCCCGTGACGCATGCCGGAGTTGTCGGCCATGCCCGTCATCAATATGAACGGAATCGAATTGGTCGCCGGTTCATTGCGCAGCGAGGACAACGTCGCGTACCCATTCATCTGATCCATGTTCACGTCGCAGAGAATCAGGTCCGGCGTTTCCGTCCGCGCCAATTCAACACCGGTGATGCCGTTCGTGGCCTCCACGACCTCGAACCCCCGTTGATGCAAGGCCGCCACCATCATCTCCCGCAACTCTGCTTCGTCATCGATGACCAGAATTTTTTTCATAGTTTCACCGTTGGCGTAAAAATATGCCGCCAGGTTTGGTTTTGTCCACTTTGATTCTTGGTTTTGAAGCGAACGGGCCGCCTCCTGGCCCGTGGTACGGCAGTTTGCGGAATAGTTGATGATAATAACGGCCTCCAAATGCCGCGGCCCGACCGGTTCAAGGTTTGACCGCCCCAAAAACCGTTTGCAACAGGTCGGTCGTGCGGGCCACCGGGTTTTCACGGATGCGCTTTTCTTCCTCGGCAATTTTGATAAACAGGCCGTCCAGCGCCTTGCGCGTGACGTAGGCGTCAATATCCATTGAATCCTTGTTGAGCAGCGAATTGCCGAGGCCGCCACCGAAATTCGCTTTTGCCATCATCTGTTTGTAACTGCTGGTCACGCCGGTTTGTTCCGTGGCCTTCTTCACGATGGGCAGGAACCGCTCGTAAAGATTGGTTTCGCTGGTGCGCCGGAAATATTGCGTGGCGGCGTTGTTGGTGCCGGTGAGGATGGCCCGGGCATCGGTCAAGGACATTTGCTTGATCGAATCACCCAGAACCGCGGCGGCTTGCGGCGTGGCCTGTTCGGCGGCGCGATTCATGGTGGTGACAAATTCATCAGCCAGTTTGTCCTGGCGCAAAGTGCGCAACGTCTTCTCCACCTTCTTCAAACTCTCCGGCATGGGAATCTTCACGCTGAGGTCGTTGAGAAAGCCGCCCTCCTTGCCGAGTGACCCCACAGCCTGTTGCACGCCCTTACCCAGCGCCTCCTTCAACCCGCCGGCCATCTGTTCTTGCGAGAGTGCCGACGTGGAGGCGGGTAGATTTGAAGTTTGATTGGTGACTTTGCCGGTCTTAATTCCCAGTTTCTCCAGGAGATCGGCCCGGGCCGGATTTGACAAAAACATTGTAGCAAGCGTGAGCAGAATCAAGGCACGCATGGTCGTTCTTTGAGTAAATGATTGAGCGAGACTGGCTGTCATTGGGTTCCTGTTTCACCGCGACACAAGAACAGACCACACCTGTCGCTTCAACGCAAATGCGAATGCTGTGGCGCTTCGGCCAGCCACGTTAACGGCGTGGTTCAAGGCAACGTGAAGTTGCCCCGCGAACGGGTCACGGCAAAGTCCGATTCAAGCGCGCCCGGTGATAGGCATGGCGTTGGGCTGCATTCATCCCGTCAAAATTCGGCGAGCCATCCGCGCGCTTGGGCCAGCTCGTAGCCGCTGAGGTAACGGGACGGACCTCGCTGCTCGCATTGTCCGCCTCGTTACCTCGGCGGCTACCCAAGCGTACTTCGTTTCGTACCTCCACCGTCGCGCGCCGCGCTACGCTCCCGTCATAACTCATCGCCTGGTCGGTGAGCTTGAGGTCGTCATCGAGCGAGCGGTGCGGCTTGATGCCTTTGCCCTGAAGCACACCGTGGTAGGCGCGGACGGCTTCCTCCGGCGAGACCTTGCCGTCGGTGATAAGCCGCAGCATTTCGATGAAAGCCAGTTGATGCTCGGCGTGGTTGATCTTGCGGCCGAACAGCGCGACGCGCGCTCCGTATTTCTGCGCGTCGTGGATAAGCTTGAAGGCGTCGTAAGTCGTGCCCGCGCTTCCGCCGAGGATGCCGACCACGAGGTTCGGATCGTACTGCGCGAGTTCCTCCATCGCCTTCGGGCCGTGATAGACAATCTTCAAGAAGATTGGCCGGCCAGACCCGGGCACGCCCGCCAGCGTGCGGAGGATGTTGTCGTTGATAAACTCGCCGAGCTTTTCCAGAGCGATGCCACTGGCAACGTTCGGGTCGAAGACCTCAAGGAAATGCCGGAAACCTTTCCGCTCCGCCTCTTCACGAAATTCCTTGTACCAGAGCAGCGCCTCGCGGTCCTGATCGAGATCGTTGACGAAGGTGATCGAGTAAAGGCCGAGGTTCGCGCCGGGGAACTCACCAGAGCCGTCCCGTTCGCACTCCACTTCGCCGCATTGGATATGATCGATGCTCGCGCTGCGAAAAGGCTGGCTCGGCTCGCGCGTGTAACAACCGTGGCGCACCGCCCACACGTCGGTCGTGTCGTTCGCGCGGGCGGCGGGCGTGACGTGCGATTTTTTGAACAACCCTTCCCGGATCGTGAGTTGCTCATTCACGTAGGCGGACATGAGCATGATGTCCACGAGGCCCTGGTGAACCACCTCTCGAATGATGTCGAGAAACTCCGGCAAATTGCGATAGCCGAACTCCTCGCGACTCCAGACTTCGGGGGAAAAGTGCGCCGGTTGCGCGCCGCGTCGCGCCAGATAACCCCGTGGTCCCGGCGAACGCACCCCAAACGCCATGTCCGCATCCTTCGCGTCGGCGATGATGAACGAGCGCGACGAGCGGCTGGCTTTGATTTCGGCGAGTTTGCTATCGAGGGATTTCATGGGAGGGATACAAATACCCAAGGACCCAAATACCCAAACACCCAGGCTTGCGCTCGGCTACTTGGGTACTTGGGTATTTGGGTAATTTGGTGTTCCATCACGCTTTTACTTTCGCCAACGTCTCCTTCAGCGCCCGCGCCGAGCCTTGCAACGCCATCAGCTCCTTCGGCCAAAGCTTAATTTCAACGTGCTTTTGAACGCCCGAGCGGCCCACCACAGACGGGACGCTCAAGCAGATGTCGCGAATGTCGTAGTCGCCCTGGACGAGCGACGATACCGGCAACAGCGATCGTTTATTCAACAGCACGGCATGAATGACGTCCCGGATGGCGATCCCGACGGCCCAACCCGCGCCGCCCTTGCGCTTGATCACTTCCGCGCCGCTGCCTTTGGTGCGCTCGAAGACGGCACTCTGGAAACCCGGCGAACATTCGGGCAGACCGGCGAGCGGCAGTCCGTTGACCGTCGCACTCGACCAGACCGGCAACATGGAATCGCCGTGTTCGCCGAGAATGAGAGCCTTCACCTGCGTGGGAGCAAGCTTGAGTTCCTCTGCGATGAATGAACTGAAGCGCGAGCTGTCGAGCATCGTACCCAAGCCATAAACCTGCCGCCACGGAAGTCCAAGCCGTTGCACCGCGAGCTGTGTAAGGATGTCCACCGGGTTCGACACGACGAAAACATGCGCGTCCGTTTTCATGCCCGCGGATTTGATGCTGTCGAGGATTTGAACGAACAGCGCAACGTTCCGATTGATGAGGTCGAGACGCGATTCATCCGGTTTGCGGCGCAGTCCAGCAGTGATCAGGAAGATATCGCTGTCAGCGGCGCGGGCGTAATCGCCGGCATAAATCTTCTGGTCACCCGCGAACGCGCTGCCGTGTAACAGATCGAGCGCTTCGCCCTCGGCCATGTCCTTGTTGGCATCGAGGATTTGCAGTTCGGCCACCAGCCCGCCGCATTGCAGAGCGAACGCCGCGCAGCTTCCTACCCGACCGCCTCCGCCAATGATGGTTACTTTCATGCGAAACAAGCTCCAAATTCCAAGCTCCAAGCACCATAGAAACTCCAAACTCCAAACTCGGAGCATCGCTCTCCGGATGACTCTAGGAGGATTGATGCTTGGTGCTTCTCTGGAGGTTGGATGTTGGTGCTTGGTGCTTTCACTTTCACGATTTTGAATCAGCCAACTGCGCTAAGATTTGATCCGTGATCGCTTTCACGGCAGCTTCGGCTTCCGTGTCGAATGAGGCGGCGGGCGACTGAGTGCCGGGCACGGCGCAAGTAACGCCGGGGCGCCACTCGTCATTGTCGCACAGCTCGCATTCCTTGAGTCCGAAACGCGGGTCGGGAATGCCGAGACTTTGCTTGATCTTCAACAAGTCCTGAAGCTGCTCCGGTGTCATAGTCTGCGCCGGTTTGCCGAGTTGCGCGCTTACCAGGACGGTGCGGCAATACGCCTCAAGGATTTCCATCTTGAAGTACGCGTCCTCCACATTGTTGTGGCTCCAGGAAACGACGCCGTGGTTCGCCATCAGAATCGTGTTGTGTTTGTCCACCAGGTCGGCGACGAGCTTGCCCATTTCCGGCGTGCCGGGCGTGCGATACGGCGCAACGGCGACCGACGAGAACACTTCGTACTCCGGAATCATGCACGTAGGCGGCACTAATCCGGCGACGGCGAAGCCGGTGCTGTATGGCGGATGGCAATGGCACGTCGCCACGGCTTTTGGCTGGCGCTTCATGATCTGGAGGTGCATTAGGATTTCGCTCGTGCGCTTCTTCGCGCCGCAAAGTTGATTGCCCTCGAAATCCACGAGGCACATGTCCTCGGGCTTCATGAAGCCTTTGCTCACCAAGGTGGGTGTGCAGAGCGCAATGTCTTCGCCGACGCGGATCGCGATGTTGCCGCCATTGCCGTCCACATAGGCGCGTTGCCACAAGCGGCGCCCGATTTCGCAGAGCTGTTCTTTCAACGCGTGGCAGTAGGGTGAGTTGAACAACGCTTCCAACTCGGCCTTTGCGGATTTGGAATTTAGCGGCTTGGCGGGCGCCGTCGTGATGGTGGCGAGGCTCGCTGCGCCGGAGGAACGACCCCCGCCGTTGTGCCGGTGCTTGTCGCGGAGGAGGTCCTTCGCGGACGGCGTATAGATTGCGTCAGCAGGCAGGCTTTTCAAGTCGCCGCCTTTGGCCAGCAAATCTTCGATGTCCCGGGCGCTGATGACGGTGTTCATTTATGAGGGTTGTAAAAAATATCGTCCACGAGCGCCGCGTTGATGGCGTCGATGGGCGTTGGCAGCTCGAACGGTTGCGCTGCCTCGCGTCCCTCGACGTAGCCGATGGTCTGGCCGACGCCACCGCCCAGCGCATCGTAAACCACCAGGCTTGGGTCCTTGCTCAGCCCAGGGGGTGTTTCACTGCCGCGCTGGTAATGCTCGCGTGTGAACGGTGACACGATGAGCCAGCGCGCGCCGACGAGTTCTGGCACGACTTTGTTTAAGGTGACACGACCGATGACAGCGCCGAGTTTCATGTTAAAGAAGCTCCACGCATCAACATGCAAGCACCAGAGAAATTCCAAACACCAAATTCCAAGAGATGCACCCGCGACGCCAACTTGGTGCTTGAAGTTTGGTCTTTCTCTGGAGCTTGGAGTTTGGATGTTGATGCTTTCATACTGGCACCCCCGTTTTCATTTCATCGACAACCCCGATGACTATCCAACGCGCGGGACTTTTTTGATCACCGACGGCGTTGCGCGCGGCGGCGCCATCGGAGGAAATCACCACGCGTTGATGCATACCGGCACCGTGCGGATCGATGACCACCTGCGGCGCACCTTCGGGTTCGCCGGCGTCGCTGATCGGCTGGCAAATCACGAACCGCCACCCCTCGAAGCTCGGATGTTTTCGAGTGGCGACCACATTGCCTTCAACGCGAGCGAGGAGCATGGCTCAATAGATTCGAAGATTGTCCACCATCACACAGCGCCTCACGCGAGTGAAGGTGCGCGGGTTCGTCACGCCCTCGCCCGTCGGCGTCGCAATTGAATAACTCAAATAGCCTTCGCCGCCGAGTCCGAGACCGGTCATGCACGAACCGTTCTTGATGAACAACGTCGTGTCCAGCGCGCGGCCCATCGCGGTCATCGCCTCGACGTCGTGTGAGTGAATGATGCTCGTGTGTTTGTAACCGTGCTCGGCTTCGAGCGAATGCGCCACCCCTTCCTCCAGGCTTTTCACACGCACGATCGGCAAGAACGGCATCATCTGTTCCTCGACCACGAACGGATGATCGGCGTCCGTCTCGGCGAAAAGTAGTTGCGTGCCGGAAGGGATGTTCACGCCCGCGGCCTTCGCCAGCACGACGGGGTCTTTGCCAATGAAATCCTTGTTCACCGACGCGTGGGCGCAACCACCGGCCTGCCCTTCCTTGAACGTGAACGCCGCTTTCGTCAATGCGTCGAGTTGAGAATTGGTCAACTTCACCGCGCCGTTCTGTTCCATCTGCGACATCAACTTGTCGGCGATGACTTCGAGCGCAAACACTTCCTTCTCGCCGATGCAAAGCAAGTTATTGTCGTAGGCCGCGCCTTGAATGATAGCCTTGGCCGCGCGCTTCAAGCAGGCAGTGTCATCGACATACACTGGCGGGTTGCCGGGACCGGCGCAGATGGCGCGCTTGCCGGTCTGCATCGCAGCCTTAACGACGCCAGGGCCGCCGGTGACGAGCAATAGGCGCACGACCTCGTGCTTGCACATCGCGGCGAAACTCTCCATCGACGGCTTCTCGATGATCGTGGCGATGTTCTCGATGCCGGTCTCGCGGTAGATGGCTTCGTTGTAAGCGCGAACGGCAACGGCCGCGCAACGCGAAGCCGCGGGGTGTGGGTTGAACACTGCGGCGTTACCAGCGGCAACGATATTCACGATGTTGCCGCTGAGCGTAGGAATCGAATGGGTGCTGGGCGTGACGGCTCCAACAACGCCGAAGGGTGTGTATTCTTCGAGCGTGATGCCGTGGTCACCGCTGCGCGCCTCCGGGCGAAGCCACTCAACACCGGGCACGAGTTTGAGGATCTTCAGCTTCTCTATTTTGTGGTCGAGGCGACCGATTTTCGTTTCGTCGAGTTCGAGCTTGCCCCACGCCTCGGCGTTCGAGTCCGCCATCGCCTTGATGATTTCAACAATCTTCACGCGCGCTGTGACACCCTTCTCCTGGAGTTGCAGGAAGGATTCGTGAGCGGCGGCACAGGCTTCATTGGCATCCGCAAACACGCCGAACTTACCACGCAGCGCTGGCGCTCTTGAGCTCGCGACTTTGCCACCGCAACCGCATGACGAATCAGCGGAGGCAGCGGCCGGAGCCACCTTCGTTACAACCGGCGCTCCACCGAGGCGGCCAAGTACTTCGGCGACGACATCGCGAATCAAAGTTTCATTCACAGCGCTCATGAATCATTGGTCTTGAAATACGTTTTTTTTGAAGCAAGATAATCGCATTAAGTATGTCCCAAGCCATCCAACTTGAAGTGGAGATGCCGGGCGATCTGGCAAAGTTTCGATTGCCCAAAGGAGTGCAGAAGCGCCTCCGCAATCTGCTCGACAAACAAGACCAGGGCAGCCGCCTGACGCCCGCTGAGAAACGCGAGGCCGAGGGCTTGGTTGATCTCGCCGAACTTCTTTCACTCCTCCGTCTGCGTTCGCGGCGTTTGAACGGTCGTCGTTCCTGATCTGCCATTGCGCGGAAGACACCCGCCGCCCAAGTATTTGTGATCGCGACCACCGGACTGTTTGCGTCTTCGTCATCTGAATCTCCAGTTCATTGCTTCGCGTTGTAGATTTGTTTCCCCAGCACATCCACAGCGTCCACGATGCCGATAATGACGGCGTCCACCGGCGCGTCTTTCATGCCGCCGGCGAGCCGGGCGCTGCTGCCCTGGCAAAACATGACCAGTTCGCCGAGGCCCGCGCCGAGGGAGTCCACAGCCACAATGGTGTTCGCGCCGGGACGGAACTTTCCCGGGTCTTTGTCATCCACCAATTGGGGGCGCAGCAGCAGCAGCTTGCGGCCGTTGATGCTGGCCTCTTTCTTGGTTGAAACGACTGAGCCTTCGACTTTAGCGAGGAACATAAGCGTGATGCGTGTTGCGTGTTCCGTGAAACGCGAACCGGACGGGCACGCCCATCAGGAATCACGGATCACGAATCACGATTCACTTTTTCTTCGGCAACACCGCGTCCACATCGTTGTGCGGGCGGGCGATGACATGCACGCTGACGACTTCGCCCTTCATGGCCTTAATGGCCTGGGCGCCGGCGTCCGTGGCCGCTTTGACGGCCGCAACGTCCCCGACAACGACCGCAGTGACGAGGGCATTGCCGACCTGCGTCATTGGACCGGCGAGTTCGACGTTCGCCGCTTTGAGCATTGCGTCGGTGCCCTCGACAAGGGCGACGAGACCGCGTGTTTCAATCATTCCTATTGCTGGTTGTGCCATGGTTTTATCTTTCGTTTTGAGTTGATGGTTAAAAGATTTGTGATTAGTTGTTTTGCAAGAGCTGTTTCACCTCACGCGCGACGACGAGTTCTTCGTTGGCCGGGATGACCATCACCTTCACCCCCGAATTTGCGGTGCTGATGACGCCTTCCGTGGCGCGTGTGGAATTGTTCTTTTCCGCGTCGAGCACGATGCCCAACTGGTCGAGGTTCGCGCAAATCGCTTCGCGCAGTTCGGTGCGGTTCTCACCGATACCGCCGGTAAACACGATGGCGTCGGCACCATTGAGCTGGAAAAAGTAACCGCCCGTCCAGCGCCGCACTTCGCTGACAAATACGTCAATGGCGAGCTTCGCCTTCGCGTTTTCCTTGGCGGCGGCCTGTTGAATATCGCGGATGTCGTTGGAAAGACCGCCGCTCAGTCCTTTGAGGCCACCCTCCTTCGCGAGTTGACGCTGCGCTTCTTCAACGCTAATGCCGAGCGTCGTCACTACGTAAGGGACCGCCGCAGCGTCGAGGTCGCCGACACGATTGTTGTGCGGCAAACCGGATTGCGGCGTCATGCCGAAGCTGTTGCCGATGGCCACGCCGTTCAGAATGCCCGTCACGCTTGAGCTGCCGCCCAGATGGCACGAAATCACACGCAGCGGAGCGCCGTTGACGGGCGATCTACCACCGTCACGGTAAAGACGGCGCGCGCGCTCCGCCAGGTCAGCGCGACCCAGTAATTCCGCGCTGCGCTCGGCGATGAACTTGTGGCTGGCGCCGTGAAAGCCCCAGCGGCGCACGCCGATCTCATGCCACGAGTCGGGCACCGCATACCGCATCATCGCCTCGGGGGCGAATTGGTAGAATGCGGTTTCGAACAATGCAATGAGCGGCACACCGGGCAGGCGTTTCGCAAAGAGGCGGATGCCCGTGATGTAGGCCGGGTTGTGCGCCGGTGCCAAGCCGTTGTAGGCCTCCATGGCGTCGAGCACGTGTTCGTCGATTCGCACACAGCCGGTGACGTCCTTGGCGATGACGGTTTTGAAACCGCCCGCCGCGAGGTCGCGTTCGCTTTCGATATGTCCCTCGTGTTTGAGCACGGCAAGGCAGTAATCAATTGCTTCAGGGTAGTCCGTCACACGCTCGATTCCGCCCTTGTGCAGAAGGTGTTCGGCGTTGTTCGAGAAGTCGAACAACCGCCACTTGAGCGAAGTTGAACCGATGTTGGCGACGAGAACCTTCATGCGAGGCGCACCGCAGTCTGATTTCTCCTACTCCTGAAGCCAGCGGCCGAGCGTAACCAGCCCGTCGTGGGGACGCGGGATGACCTGGACGCTGACAACCGTGCCCACCTGCGACGCCGCGGAGGCGCCAGCATCGGTGGCGGCCTTGACGCTCGCAACATCGCCACGAAAAAACGCGGTGACGTAGCCGGAGCCGATTTTTTCCCAGCCGGTGAAGGTGACGTTTGCGGACTTGAGGGCGGCATCGGTGGCCTCGAAGAGAGCGCACAAACCCTTGCATTCGATCATGCCAATTGCTTGTTGAGCCATAGTTTTATTTTGAGTTGAGAGTTGCGGTTGCGTGGCGGCTATTATTTTTTCACGGCGTTGTCACCAAGGAATCCCTTGATCAAGTCATCGTGCGGGCGCGCGATGACGTGGCTGGCGATAAGTTCACCCACCTTCCCCGCAGCCTTGCTGCCCGCGTCCACGGCGGCTTTGACGCTCGCCACGTCGCCCCGGCAGATGACGGTGATGAGACCGCCGCCGATGGGGATGGTCCGGGAGATGGAGATGTTTGCGGCCTTGGCCATGGCATCAGTGGCTTCGACGCTGCCGGTAAAGCCCTTCGTTTCGATCATTCCAATTGCTTCGATCATAGGTTCGTTCTTAGTTTATTGTTGAGAGTTAATGGTAATTACTTTCGCGCGTCTTCTTTTACTTCCCGAACTTTCGTAAATCTCTTCCCCTCGCCCACCACGAAAAAGCTCCGACCACAGCGGCAATCCACACGATCATTTTCAGCGAGATCGTCTGAGCAAGTGTGGCCAACAAGCAAAACTTTCTTCTCGCACAAACACAGCCAAGCAGCATTGTTTCCACTACTCGAAGCCTCGGATTGCGTTCCGTTCAGCAGAACCAACTTAACGATGTCTTGGGGTTGGGGCATGTTCTTAACTATGTCATCAGTTCAACCGACGTGTCGGGTTGGAGATTGCAGGCGTTGCCCTCGTCCGTGTCGATGTGGACTTCAAGTTTGAAGCTCTGGTCCACGCGGACGAGCATCTTGTCGAGGATAATGCCGGCGGGGCCGCCAATCTTCAGTTTCATACCGTCACCGGCCTTGACGCCGTAATACTCAGCATCGGTTGGGTGCATGTGAACGTGGCGCATCGCGCGAATCACGCCCTGCTCCATCTCGAAGAATCCCGCCGGCCCCATCAACATGCAGCCGAGCGTGCCCTTGATATCGCCGGAAATTCGGTGAGGCAACTCGAAGCCCAACGCAATGCCGTCGGTGTAGGCGAGTTCGACCTGGTTGAGAGTCCGGCAGGGACCGAGAATGCGCAGGTTGGAAATCACGCGGCTGCGCGGGCCAATCAGGGTCAGCGTTTCCTTCGCGGCAAACTGGCCTTCCTGATAAAGCCATTTGTGGACTTGAAGCTGGTAGCCTTTGCCAAAAAGCGCTTCCGCCGCGTCCTGCGTGAGGTGGCAGTGACGGGCGCTGATGTTGACGACCAGGGGATTGGGCGCCGCCGCGGGCTGCGGCAAGGGTTTGCCGAGCCTAGCATAAACGGCCTGTCGAACCAGATGTTCGATCACCGCCCGGTGCGGCCTGGATTGCAAGGCGATAGACATCGTTGATAGATTTTGATAGAAAATGAAATTATGTCAACTATTTTCTTGCAATAATTATCATACTATTCCACGATTCTGACAGGCAATGCAGACCGAAGAGCGTCAAAAGCGTATCGATGAACACCTTGCGAAGGTGGAATTCGCCTCGTTGGAAGAGCTTTCCGAACTGGTGGACGCTTCCGTTTCCACCGTGCGGCGTGACCTGGACATCATGGAAGCTCAAGGCTCCATCCAACGTACCCACGGCGGAGCGCGCCTGGCCAATCCCAAGTCGGACGAGTTCACGTTTTCCGCCCGCGACACCCACCAGCTTTCCGAGAAGGAAGCCATCGGCGAGGCGTGCGCGGAGCTCATTTCCCCCAACCAAACCATCATTGTGGACGCCGGCACGACGTGTTTTCATGTCGCCCGGCATCTGGAAGCCAAGACGCCCCACATCATCACCAACTCCCTGCCCGTCGCAAACGCGTTCTCTTCCACGCACAAGCTGGAGGTGGTGGTGAGCGGCGGAGTGATTTATCCGCGTCTCGGTGTGCTGGTGGGGCCGCTGGCCGTGGCGTCCTTCGCCCAAGTCCACGCCGACGTGGCAATCATGAGTTGCGGCGGCATCTCGCCGGAGGGAGTCAGAAATTCCCACGGTCTGCTCATAGATATACAGCGCGCCATGATGCAAGCCGCCAGGCGCATCATTATGTGCGTGGACCACACCAAATTCGGCCGCCAATCCATCAGTCATCTCTGCGAGTTGAAGGACATTGACACCATTGTTACAGACCAATCACCACCGGTCGAGATGCAGGCTGCCCTAAAGAAGGCGGGCGTGGAATTGATCGTCGCAACGGCGGACGGGCCGAAAGTCATTCTGAAAAGCCGGACGAAATCACCGAAGCCGAAGTAGCAAATTACCTCCGCAGGGATGCCATCCTGCAATCGGCACTCACCAAACCCCTGGCAGCAAACGATAGCGTACTTGTTCAGCGTACGCCGGATAACCTTCGAGCTCACGGCGCAGAAATTTGTCTTCCATCTCGGTGCGGCGGACAATCAGGAACACAATCCCTGCTACTGGAAGCAATGCCCACCAAGAGCCAAGCGCCAAGGCGACGAACGTTGGGCCGCCCATAATTCCAAGGTAACCCGGATGTCGGAGGAACCGATACGGCCCATCGCTAATCAAATGATGACCCCGTTCGGTTTGAATTCTCACGACCGGTGAGAAGAAACGATTCGCCATCATTGCCCAGAACGAGAGCGCCAGCGATGCGGCCAACCCGATCAAGCCCACCAGTCGCCAGCCGAATGGGACTGTGTCCGACCAGTGAAAACGGCCCACATCCAGCCCAGCAACAATCCAACTCCCCAAGATGCATGGAGCGATGGCCGCACGCAGGTTGCGATCTTTTCCACCGGGCGCAGGCTTGAGCCGCTCCTTCCGCAGCGCTGGGTCGATCTTGAATAGAATCGTTACCACGAACGCCGCATAGATTCCGAGGCACGCCCACGCGAACGGCAAATCCCAAGTTCCGGCCGAACCAAACATCCCGGCAAACATCACGCACAGCGTAACCGCGATTCGGAGAAACATTTTCATCCGATTGGCGACCGCCTATTCGCCAACCAGACGTTCGATGTCCTCGCGCGAGACAATGAACAAATCCATGTCCGCCTTCACCGCGCCGAGACTCACCAGACATTCCGTGAACAACTCGCGCGTCTTCAGTTCCAGTTCCTGCGAGCCGAGATTCGTCATGCACTTCAGGATATGCTGACCTTTGCGCACGTGCGTTCGTTCGTCGGAGCGAATGAAGTCGGCGATGTGAAACAGCAGCGAATCATCCTTGTCACGAGCGGTGTCGATCAAGCCGTTGATGGTTTTAAGCACGCCAACTTCGCCAAACAAATTGATCTCCGCCATCGCGTAGGCTGGCTCCATCGGACCGCGACAGGTTGAACTGGTCAGGCGATTGCGCAATTCGAACGGATCGTAGCCGGCGGCGAGCAACGCGCGGTGACCAATCTCCGTGTGCCGCGCTTCGTCCCAGGTGATGCGCGCCAGATCATACTCCGCCTGAAAATCAATGAACCGGATGTCCCAAAGAAATGTTCCGAAGGCCTCAATGGCATCGACTTCATCCCGCTGCGTCCGGATAAATCGCAGGCGAAGGCTTTCGTAAGAATCCTTTTCGAAACGCGGCTGGCCATCCGCCGTATCGTAGTCGCCGGTGTTCATGAAAGTGTCGAAGCGTGTGTCGCGCTTGGGCACCGTGCCGCGCAGAAATGGTTTCTCCGCGATACGCAACGGAGTCGGCTCGGGATTGCGCGCATCCACTCCCGTCACCCCGCCGATACTGCCCAATAACCGTTGCAGATGCCAGCGCCATGTCGCCAATCGACTCTCCTCTATTCCGCCCTCGATGTAAGCTGTGATCGCGCCCTCGGCCCATTCACGCATCGGTTCGTAATCGGTGAGGATTCGCTTCAAGGTGCGGATGGTGGGAACGTCAGTGACCGGATCGGTGTTATCAATGTGATGACGGTAAGTTGTTTCGAGCGCCTTGCCGATGACTTGGTGCATACCGGCCAAAAGCTCCGGCGTATCAGCCGCGCTGAGAAGCTCGTCAAGGAACCGGTCAATCTCCGCGTCGCGGAATGCATCGATGTCCTTTGGGCGCATTTCCTGTTCGCTCAATCGTTCGCGCAGAAGGCGCGCGGCATCAGCGTGGTAAAAAATGTGCCGGCCTGTTTCAACCTTCACCTCGAACTCAGGAATGCTCAACGTCCATGCGCCCAACGCCTGGGCCAGCCGCCGTTCAAAGTAAAAGAAGAGCAACAGACGCCGCGCGTTTTCCTGCACCGTGAACTTTCCGCCCAGTTGCCGGCGGTCGCGTGGAAAGCGATAGGGAAAGGATTTTCTTCGTTGTTCCGCCGCCGTGCGCTCCGCTGGACGCGAGACCGTGGGGATTTCGCAACGGGACTCGTTCCCGTTCTGATCAGGGCTGCCATTGGTTTTCATAAATGTTTCCTCCGACAATCGGGGTTGTGTCATTCAAAATGAATTCGAGTTCACTTTGCGTCAAGTGGGGAATGGAAGTCCCGTTCACCCAGGCTTCGAGACAATGAGCCGGCTTGCCTCGCCAGTAAGTCGCACTGGCAACGATGTTGGTGTCGAGAACAACGGTCATCGCCGCTGCGCGCGCGCTTCCTGAATCGCCTGTTCGACGGCGAGGTCATCTTCCGTCGTGGGCTTTGGCTGCGACCGGCTGCGTTCGAGCAACGCGGCGCATTGCTCGCGCGTCAGGGGCTGATGCTTGCGGAGAACGAGCGTGCCCTTGTAAAGCTGGACATCCAAAGTGTCGCCGGGCTTGAGTTGGGCGTCTTCGCGCAACTCGTGTGGGATGATGATTTTACCGTCTTCAGCCAGGACCGCTTTCATGACGGGAAGATACCCAACCGACCGCCGTTTGCAAAGCCGATGTTTCTGAATCAGCGTCAAGTCGCCCAAGACGCCAAGGCAAATGGTAATGGCAGACATCGCAACCAAATAGCGGTGTGCGCCACATAAAGGAACTTCAATTTTCTCGAACTCGCGGCGACTCACCGAACACGCCCCAAACAAAAAGCGAATGGTTTCCCGTCCGCTTTTTCGTAAAACTCCGGTCGTAACCTCGCGCGACGGCGACCATCACAACTCATCACCCGGCATCGGCGGGACATCCGGCGAAGCGGCCAGGTATTTCTCAAAATCTTCCCGGCGTCCAGCAGCGGCCTCCCGGCGCAGATAGTCCATCGTGAGGACGACCGCCAGCTTTTCACCGGCAGCACTGGCCATAAACTGGCTGGCCGAATATCCTTCCTTCGCGGCCAGCGCCTCGATGGTTCTCTTCAACGACTCCGGTAATTGGACAGTCAGAGTGCTCATGATTTTTGTTGTGTCAGTTTCAGGAATTCGCGGGGTGAGATCACTGTGACACCAAGCTGCTCTGCCCCGTGAAAATCTTTCACGTTATGCGTCACAAGATAGCGACAACCCCTGCAAAAGCCAGTTCCAAAACCATGTCGTCATCCGCGTCGCGCAAAAAAGGCCGCCACAGGAAATGAATCTCCTGCAAATGCGACTGGCCGGCGAGATAACGCAAATAGTTCCGGGTTTCCTCCACCGTGCGGCCAGGCGACAGGTTTTCATCGCGCGTCAGCACCTGCTGCCACTCCATGTAAAGCGACACCGAAAGGCAAAGCTCGAATCCAGCTGAAGGAATTGAGCTGACCAGCGCATAACTTGCGCCCCGTCGTGACCGGGCGGCTGCTACAAGCACGTTCGTATCAAGGACGACTCTCATCTGACGGCTTGTTCAATCAAATTGAACTCTTCGGTTTTCGTAATGGAAGACATCGCCATCAAAATAGCGGTGCGCGGCGCGCAAAGGAACTTCAAATTTCTGAAACGCGAAGGGAAGGCGCGGCTGGTTGCCGCAATCTACAAAAGACATTTACCGCCCCGTGGCCGGCGGTCGCGTGGGAAGCGATAGGGAAAGGATTTTCTTCGTTGTTCCGCCGCCGCGCGTTCCTCCGGACGCGAGACCGTGGGGATTTCGCAACGGGATTCGTTCCCGTTCTGATCAGGGCTGCCATTGGTTTTCATAAATGATTCCTCCGACAATCGGGGTTATGCATTCAAAATGAATTCGAGTTCACTTTGCGTCAAGTGGGGAATGGAAGAAATCACTCTCGCTGGTGAAATGAAAGCCCAATTGGTAAAAGGGCGGGGGTTCAAAAGGTGTTAGCCACCTTTTCTAGGCACTGACTTTACAAAACTAACCAAATCTTCTGCAGCCAATTTCAAAGACTCGGCAGCAGACGCTTGCTCGGCTCGTCGCATCGTCTCAGAAAGATCAAGGTCGGCCGGCTGCTTGAGTTCCAGCCGTTCACGACTCACGACACGCGTGAATGGGACTAGACCCGTACGCACGTCCAACAGCACCAACTCGCATGTGCTGTATGCCTTCGCCTTGTCTTTGGCGAATGCCCTGTATTGTGAATACGTATCGCTCCCGACTCGAAACACCAGCAGCAAGTCAGCCTGCATCCTCACCGCTGCCTCCCTGAGAACTGGAATCGACACCCGACTCGGCGTCATGAGGGAAGGCAATGGGGTCACTTCCGCAATCTGATCTGACGCGAGAAGGGCTTTCGACAACGTGTCCACCTGCCCCTGCTGAAGCTTCAAATACTCTTCGTCACGCCAGTAAGATCTGCCGTAATACCTTGTTCCTTCCGTGTCGGGAAACTTCATAAGCGCCAGCTTCGCTTTCGCTGGAAGCTCTAGTTTGCTTGAAAGTATCCGCGCCACCACGTCATCGCCCAAAATCGCTTGGTCTGAGGGAAAGAGGGACGTGGCGATTGGCTCTTTGGCTGCGTATTCTGCCGTTGCCATAATTGGCGTTACTCCTTGAGGCGACTTGCAGCCTGAGAGCACAATTCCCAAGTATGCCAGTGTGACAATGTGTGTTGTTTTCATAGAATCCAACTGTGTGGCAGCCGCATATTATTGTTTTGCCGCAGTGCGTGCGCGTCGTCGTGCATGATGGGTTTCTACAACTGGGGCTGTTAGCATGGGGTTATGAAACCAGACTTGCGAACTTCCATCAAGGACTATCCGCGTGGCGCAAATCCTATAATCAAGAGCCGGTATTGTAATTGCCCGGCGGCACGGCGAATCGTATTGTCGGCTCAAACTTAAATTTAATTCCATGAAAAAACTTGGCATTGGATGCGGAATTCTGGCGGTGCTCGGCGGCATCGTATTGATTTTGATTCTCGTCGCGGGTTTCGGCTACAATCGGCTCGTCAAGCTGTCGCAAGGGGTCGATAAGCAATGGGCGCAGGTGCAGAACGTCTATCAACGGCGCGCCGATCTCATTCCCAACCTGGTCGCCACCGTGTCCGGCGCGGCAAACTTTGAAAAATCGACGCTTATCGAAATAACCGACGCGCGCGCGTCGGTCGGCAAAGTTCAACTCGGCGGCAACGCGCCCACCGACGCCGCCCAGCTCGCCGAATTTGAAAAGGCGCAGGGACAGCTTTCCTCCGCCGTGTCCCGCCTGCTGGTGGTGGTGGAGCGCTATCCCGACCTGAAAGCCAACTCAAATTTTCTCAGCCTGCAAGCGCAGTTGGAAGGCACGGAGAACCGGATCAGCGTGGAGCGAGGGCGCTTCAACGAAGCAGTGCAAGCTTACAACACGGCAATCAAATCGTTCCCGGAAATGTTCTATGCCGCGGCGCTCGGTTTCAAAGAGAAACCGTACTTCACCGCGACGCCGGGTTCGGAAACACCGCCCAAAGTACAATTTGATTTCGGGAAGCCGGCACCGTCGGCTGCTCCGGTTAAACAATGACAATCAATGCCGCAAAACCGACTGACAAAGGTTTATTTGATACGTTTCCCCTCCCGATGAACTTCGTAGCAGCGGACGTGAGTCCGCTCCATCAACAAACGAAGGGAGTTAGAGCCGACTCACGTCGGCTGCTACGGCTCCGCGTCTGTACGGAAAAGCCGTTTGGAGTCCCGGCTTTAGCCGGCGAGCACGACCATTACACGCTAGAGCGTGGACACCCAGCGGGTTTCCGCACGTTCGGTGCCCACGCTTTAGCGTGCCTTGGCCTTATTTCAACAGCCGTGGGGTCGGGGTGAGGGCGAGTGTGTTTCATGCAATTCTACTTTTCAATCCGATGAAACGCTTCTGCCTCATTGTCGGTTTGCTCTGGTCATTCGGCCTCGCGGCGGTTGAGGTGATTCCGCCCGCGCCAGCACGGTACTTCAACGACTACGCTCAGGTTGTTTCAGCGGCAACGGCAGATCGGCTGAACAAAACGCTGGAGGATTTCGAGAAGACGAGTTCCAGCCAGATCGTGGTCGCCGTTTTTCCGAAGATGCAGTCAGACTCGTCGATTGAAGATTACACCGTGCGCGTGGCCCAAGCGTGGAAAGTCGGACAAAAAGGGAAAAGCAATGGCGCGGTGCTGTTTGTTTTCATTCAAGACCGCAAGATGTTTTTGCAAGTCGGTTACGGATTGGAAGGCGCGCTGCCCGACGCGCTTTGCAAACAAATCATCGAATACGAGATCAAACCGCACTTCAAGTCGGGCGATTTCGATGGCGGGTTGAGCGCGGGTGTGGCCGCCATTCTTGCGGCGACACGCGGTGAATACAAAGGCACGGGGCAGACGGTCGCGGAATCAAGCGGTGCTACTCCGGCGCTTTTCTTCCTGCTCTTCTTTGGCGTATTTGGTCTGATCGTTCTTTTCGCTATTGTTGGTTTCATCCGCCGTGTCGGACATACAATCTTTAGCGGAGGCGGATGGTCAAGCGGCGGTGGATGGTCGGGCTGGAGCAGTGGTTCGAGCGGCGGTGGCGGTTGGAGTGGCGGCGGGGGTGGCGGCTTCTCCGGTGGCGGCGGAAGTTTTGGCGGCGGCGGCGCGGGAGGCAGTTGGTAAGTTTATGAGAGCACAGGAATTTCTAAACCAGCTTCAGCACGACGACATTGTCGCCGCGATCCGGAAGGCCGAGGGGAAGACTTCCGGCGAGATCCGCGTGCTGGTCAGCCACAAGAAACTGGTCGATCCGATGGCGGCGGCCCAAAGAGCGTTCCTGCGGATGGGCATGACCAAAACCAAGCGGAAGAATGCCGTGCTGATCTTCGTCGCGCCGAGATCGAGAAACTTTGCCATCATCGGCGACCAGGGAGTGCACAGCCGCTGCGGCGACGCATTTTGGCGGGGAGTCAGGGACGAAATGACCACGCACTTTCGCAAAGCGGAATTCACTCAGGCCATTCTGCACGGCATTCGCAAGGCCGGCGATTTGCTCGCACAACATTTTCCGCGGAGACCGGATGACCGGAACGAACTCTCGGAGGAAGTGGCCGGAGATTAATCTAACGTTGTCAAATTCGCTGGCGCGTCGCCGTGACTGCTGATTGAACCTGCCGCTTTTGAACAGACGGCGAACCAGATATTCAACCCCGATCAAAGACGCGGATTCAGTTTTGAGCGTTTCTTCAACCGGTATTGTCAAATCGACAAGGACTTCGATGTATGAGCAGGCTCACAAAAGTCTTACTGGAACTCACGATTGCCAACACCGTGATGGCGGTTTTGTTTGTGCCCGACATTATTGATGTCAGCAGCGTTCCCAGCCTTTACGTAACCTTCCCGCTCGCCGTAATCTTTTTTTGTTCATTTTTGATTGCCCTCGCGTTGGAGAAGGAAGTCGCCATGTTCGATGCGGAGCAACGTGAACATCAGCGTCACGCCGCACCAAACGACCGTCCAGAATCGGCAGATTCATTTCACGGTCACACAGACCACGAACCAATGAGGGCCTGACCCCAACCCTCAATTAGCTGACTGAAAAAAAGTCGCGGTGTCTGCCGCAACGAGAACCATTAGGCGAAGTCCCATCACGATTTGGTTTGCATGCTAATTCAATTTCCAATTCATTGACGACGGTTTGAACTCAGAAAAAGGACAGCAATTAAAATCACCTCGCTGCATTGTCATCGCTGGGCCAAATGGTGCGGGCAAAACAACCTTCGCCCGGGAGTTTCTGCCAAGAGACGCGGGTGTGGTTCATTTCGTGAATGCCGACCTGCTCGCTGCCGGTTTGTCCCCTCTTCGTCCGGAATTGGCGGCGCTGGCTGCTGGTCGTTTGCTTCTCAAAGAACTTGACCGGCTCGCCAAAGGGCGACTCGACTTCGCCTTTGAGAGCACATTAAGCGGATTGACTTACTTGAGCCGGCTCAAGCGTTGGAAAGCGGCCGGCTACCGAGTCGAAATGATATTCCTCCGGCTTTCCTCACCGCAGCTCGCCTTGCACCGCATAGCCGCCCGCGTGAAACAAGGCGGCCATGACGTGCCACGCGCCGATGTCCTGCGACGGTTTGATCGCGGTTGGAAGAATTTCGCGGCCGCCTACCGGTTGCAAACCGACGCTTGGACAGTGTATGATAATTCCGGCGATAGGCCCGAACTGTTGGAGAGAAAGATATGAGAGCAAAAAATAACAAGCACGACTCCAAGGATTTTTCGGCTGCGGTTGGACGCGCGCTTCGGCGTGCGGCAAAAGTCGCTCGCAAAACCGCTCGGATGCACGGCACGCCTATCTATGTCTGGCGTGGGGGCAAAGTCGTCGCTGAAAAACCTTGAAGGGGTATCCGCAAGGCGGGCGATTTTCTGGCGCGACATTTTTCGCGACGAACCGACGACCGAAGCTTACTGATAAGTCATCACAACATTTGTGCCGAGGAGCTGGATGTTCGTAATCCGCGTCGAGATTGTGGAACGGAGGCGATAGAAGCGTGTGGTGGTAGTTTGCGGAATGGTGATGGTTTTAGCACCTAAGTTAATGGAGGCGGCGCCGTCGTCCGCGAAAGTGCCGTTCGCGGTGACAGCCGATTGGAGGAAGACCGGCGTGTTGGTGCTGGTGGCGGCAAAAGTGAAATAGTTGTAATTGCCCACTGTTCCGTTGGCCCCGGTGGTGTCGAGCGCCAGCCGGATCACATGCTGGCCCGCGCTGATGGCGAGGTTGGTTTTTGTCATCGTGGTCCAGGTTTGCCAGCCGCCAGTGTCGTTCATCGTCATGGTGCCGGTTTTGTTCACGCCCTCAATTTCAATGTGGAAAGTGCCGGCGTTCCCCATCGAAGCGACGCGCACGCCAAGGGAATAAATCCCATCCACCGTGGCGTTGACGGTGTACTTCAGCCATTCTCCGCCGGCCGTGAAGCCGACGTTGTAACCGCCACCGGTGTCCGCCGTGTTTTCGATGTCCACACTGGTGTTGCGATATTGACCGCCGTTGTTCGCAGTATCGGTGTCGTGAAAAGCGAAGCCTTCACCACCACCGTCGAAATCTTCCGCCTGAATTTTTCCGGGGATGCTTTGCGGCAAACCGAAGAAAGGTGCCTCGCCGTTGATGACCGAGATGTTGACCGGGGCAGACATTGCCGTCAGGCCTACGTTGTCGGTCGCGCGCGCGGTCAGGGTGTAAAAGCCGACCGGCACGTTGGTCCAGAGAACGCTGAATGGACTGGCTGTATCGGTACCGATTGGGTTGCCGTTGGCAAAGACCTCAACCTTGCTGACCGAACCGTCGGCGTCCGTGGCGGTGGCGTTGAGCGTGATGTTCGCGGGCGCAGAGAAGGTCGCGCTGTTTGCGGGATTGGTGATGGTGACGGACGGCGGGTTATTGCTGCTGATGAAGGTAAAACGCAGGTAATTGAAATTGGCCACCAGACCGCTGCCGCCGTTGCTGTCCATGGCCAGCCGCGTCACCTGCTGGCCCGCATTCAATGGCACATTGAGTTTTACCATCGTGAACCAGTTCTGCCAGCCGCCGGTGTCGGGAAAGTCCAACGGGCCGGTCTTGTCCACGCCGTCGAACTCGACGTGCGCAATCCCGCCATCGCCCGTCGAGGTAAACCGCGCTTCAAGCGTGTAGAGGCCCGACGTGGCGACATTGACGGTGTACTCCATCCACTCACCGCCTTCGACCCAACCCACATTGTAACCGCCGCCGACATCGGTAGTGCTCTGGATGTCCACACCGTCGCTAAGGCGATACTCGACGCCGTTGTTCGACGGATCGTTGTCGTGGTAGGCGACGCCTTCGCCGCCGTTGTCAAAATTCTCCGTTTCAATTGTGCCGGGGATAGGCAACGGCGTTCCGCTGAAAGGAGTTTGATTCAATGAGACTCCGTTGCCTTGAAATTCCAGCCAATTCAAGACGAACAAGCCGGCGTCACCGGAATTACGGAGAAAAACGAAGAAGAGTTCGTGTGTTCCGCCGGAATTGGTGATGGCAGCGGTCACGTTGGTGTAACTGCCGCCGGTGACGGGAATGTTTGCTGTGCTGATCAGTGCGCCGCCCGGCGAATCCATGTGGACCTCGATGCGTCCACCGAGTCCGCCCGCAGCGACGCGATAAATGACGGCGTTGATGTTAGTCAGATTCATCGGCGAGAACGAAATGTAATCGCCGTGATCGATGCCAACGATATCCAGTCCGCCGCCATTGGGGTCGCTCGTCGGTTGCGTGAGCACGCCGCTGCCGGTCGTGAAGAACTCAGCCTGTTTGTGTTTGGGTTGGAGAACATAAGTCGTGCGCCCAGTCAGGGGCGACACATTCGGCGCACCGTTGTCGGTGTAGCTGCCGGCCAGCACAAGAAACAGATTATCCGCGTCGGAATCGGTGTTGATCGGCGCAACGATTTGACCGGCGCAACCGGAGAACTGACCTTGCGGATGCGCGTGATCGTTGTGGCCCAGCGACGGCTCGAGAATCACGCTCGAACAGGGAATTGTTCCATTGGTCGTGCTGCCGTCCTCAACATCGGAGACAGCCAACTGGTAACGGATCGCTTCGCCCCAATTAAAGAACGCGCCGTTCGGCGGTTGTTGAATCGTCACCACCGGTTTGTTGTTACCAGCCCAGATTGGAACATTGGCGATGGTTTGACTGCCTTGTGAATCAGTAACGGTGAGTTGAGCAGTGTAGTTGCCCGCATTTGTGTAGGTGAAGGCCGGGTTGGCGGCGGTCGAATTCGTTGAGCCATTGCCAAAGAAACTCCAGGCCAACGTGATGACATCGTTCGTATCGTGATCAAACGAACCAGCGCTGGAAAACTGGATCATCAAGGGCACGGAGCCGTTGTCGGGTGTTGCGCTCGCCACGGCCACCGGCGCGCGATTGCCGCCGACGTAATCAATGCGGATGACTTTGGCATCGGTGTTCCCGCCGCCGAAGCCGTTGCCCCACTCCAGCATGTAAATCGCGCCGTCCGGGCCGATCTCCATGTCCATCGGACGCGTGAAAGTGAAGCTCGGCAGGAACGGATTGATCTTCAGAACATTCCCGCTGTCATCGAGCTTCACTTCCTTGATGAAGTTACGCGACCATTCGTAGATGAAAACGGTGTTGTCGTAATAGCGCGGCAATTTGCGGGAGGAGACGAGATTGGATTGATAGAGATAAACCGGGCCGCCCATGGCCGTGCGCCCTCCCCCGCCGTTCACTTCAGGAAATTCTGTGGACGCAGCGTACGGGTACCAGATCCAGGCCGACCGCGCCACCGGCAGATTGGTCGCGCCGGTGTTGTTCGGAGAATTATTCACGGGCGCGCTGGGATTGAACGCAGCGCCGGAGACGCCGGTATCGAAGTTGTAATCGATGTAGGGTTTATTGTCTCCGACGAAGTAGGGCCAGCCGTAATTGCCGGCACTCCGCGCCTGATTCCATTCATCCAAACCCGCCGGGCCTCGTGACGCATTGGCAACGTTGGCATCCGGACCGACCTCACCCCAATACAGCCACCCGGTAGCTGAATCGACGGCGATGCGAAACGGATTGCGGTTGCCCATGACATAGATTTCGGGCTTGCCGGATGATCCGTTAGTGGGAAACAAATTGCCCGCAGGGATTGTGTAAGTTCCGTTCGTCTCCGGATGAATGCGCAATATTTTTCCACGGAGGTCGTTGGCGTTGGACGCAGACTTCTGCGCGTCCCAGGCAGAACGACCGGGCCGTTCGTCAATCGGTGCGTAGCCGCTTGAATCAAATGGATTCGTGTTATCGCCAACCGAGGCAAACAGATTGCCGCCCGGCCCAAAGGTCAGCGAGCCGCCGGAATGACAGCACTCGTCGCGTTGCGTGGGAACGATCAGCAGGATTTTCTCGGAACTCAAGTCCAGCGTGTCGCCCACCATCGTAAAACGCGAGATGTGCTGTTCGGGCGTCGAGCCTGCCGGGGAATAGAAAAGATAAAGCCAGTTGTTCGTCGCGAAACCGGGATCAAGCGTCAAGCCCAGCAAGCCGTCCTCAATCGTTGTGGACACAGCGATCTGTCCGGCGATCACGATGGAAGAGTTTTGCGGTTTGTAAATTTTAAGTTTGCCGCCACGCTCGATGTAAAACACGCGGCCGTCCGGCGCGACGGCCAGTTCCATCGGGTCGGCGGGAGTGGCGTCGAGAATGACCTTTTGATAATTCGAATCAATTGTCGCGCCACAATCCGCCGGCTTCACGCCCGCGGCGAATTCAATTCCGCCCACGATGTGCGCGAGAAACAAGGGTTCGGAGAAACTCTCCGGTGTATGGCCTCCCGCCGTGTACCAGGCGCGACCGCCGTCGTATTCATGACACCAGGCGATGGGATGATCGAAGCCCATGGTGCCGCCGGAATAGGTGGTCTCGTCCACTGTGGCCAGCACGTGAACAGTGCCGCGCGGATTGGTCTGGAAATTATACCACTCATCCGTCCGCACCCAACGCTTCGGCAACGACGTCGTCGAAGGATGAATCTGATCCGCCACCTTGATCGTGGCCACGGGCGTGCCGGCAGGATGGCTGGCAAAATATGCGCTGACCAATCCGCCGTACCAAGGCCAACCATATTCAGTGTCCGCCGCGGCATGAATTCCTACAAAGCCGCCGCCCGCTTCGATGTAACGCTCGAACGCCGCCTGCTGGTTCGCATCCAGAATATCTCCCGTCGTGCTGAGGAAAACGACCGCCTTGAATTGCGCCAGGTTCGCGCCGGTGAAGACGGTTGAATCCTCGGATGCATCGACAGAAAAATTATTGGTCGCGCCCAGAGTTTGAATGGCGGCAATGCCATTGGTGATCGAATCGTGCCGGAAGCCCGCGGTCTTGGAAAACACTAGAACTTTGTAAGGCGTCGCCTGCGCGCGTATCGAGCCGAAGAAGAGAAAAAAGAGCAGCGCAACCCAATTGACTTGGCAAAGAAGAAGCCTGTGCGTCTGCACCAGAGGCGAACCGACCACCATTAAACTGCGGCACTTCATTTGTTCCCGGATGCCAACAACCTTAGCGCAAGCACTGATAGCTTGCAATCCATCTCCAGGCCCTAACGATGCTGATCGACCAACCCCTCACCTCACCCTCTCCCCATCGGATGGGGAGAGCGAAGGGGTGAGGGGCCATCCGGTAATTAATTTTGGCGAACAAGCTCGCCTGTTTCTGTCCCGCAATAACCTTGAAACACCGCATGATTGGTCGTAAAGTTGGCCCATGAAATCCGGACGTTTTCTCTTTCGGTCAGCCGTTTTGGTTTCGTTAGTCCTCGCTCAAATGTCCGCGCTCGCCGCTGAATCGTTGCCAGGAGTTCTTCCCAAACCCGGCCTGTTCAAGTCGTTGACGGAACCACCCTGCTCCTATGCTTCGACCCAAAACCGCAAAGGATTCATTCGGAACGATGATCGTGTTATCGCTTGGATTCGTGGTGCCCACAACGGCGGCGCGATTCCCATCCGCCTTTTTCTCTCCGCGCCGCGCGTGATCAACGACACCTACGGACTTTTCTTTTACGATCCGGATGGCGGCTACGTGAGCGCGTTCAAGAAAGATTACGGTTACGAATTTTACGGCTGGCGGCGCGGCGCGATGATCGTCAAGGGCCGCGACGGCACATTGTGGTCGGCCTTGAGCGGACGCGCAATTGATGGACCGAAGAAGGGCGAACGGCTGGAGCGCATTCCCAGCCTGCTGACGGATTGGGGTTACTGGTTGATGCTTCATCCGGAATCGACGGCTTATGATTTGTTCGACGGTAAGAAATATCCCGCCGCTGAGCTTCCATCCGCTTTGAGCGCCGAAGCAAAGGAAACGATGGGGACAGTGGATGCACGTCTAAAACCACAGATGCGCGTTCTGGGCGTGGAACTTGGAGAACTGACGAAAGCTTACCCGTTGGACGGCGCCGGCGAGCGCGCTTGTTTCACTGACATACTCGGCGGCGAATCCATCGCCGTGTTTTGGTATGAACCGACGAAGAGCGCCATCGCGTTCAATGCCAAGCTCCAGGATCGGCAACTGACTTTCTATGCGGATTCAGTTTCGCCGGAAACGGCGCCGTTCAAGGACAAGGAAACCGGAACGCGTTGGACACTGGCCGGGCGCGCAGTGGACGGGCCACTGAAGGGTCAGGAGCTGCTGTGGGTGAGGAGCGTGCAGTGCAATTGGTTCGCGTGGGTCGCCGAATATCCGGACACATTGGTTTATGTTCCATCGAAGTAGCAAGAGCGCGTTTGCTGGTCTTCTCGTTCTCGCGTTTCTGAGCAGCGCAGTCAACGGAGCGCCTGCAACGCCCACCAAACTCAAGGCTGTTCTCATCAGCGCGGCCCAAGCCAGTTCTGAACGATTGCGCAACCTCAAGCGCGACGGATACAACGCCGCCGCGCTCAATCTGGTCGATGGGAGCGGCCAGCCAGAAGAAGAAGCGGCGCGGCGAATCGAAAAATCTGGTCTCGATCTTTACTATTGGATCGAGATCGCTCGCAATCCGACGCTTGCTGATGCGCATCCCGAATGGATGGCGAGTCTGCAAGGCCATCCGGAATGGCGACGCTTCTTTCCGAAGCTGCCAGCGACTAAGACGAACGAGGTGGTCAAAAACTATCCGTGGGTGCCGATGCTTTATCAGGAAACTTTCCCGGTCCACTTGGAACGCGTGAAGCAATTGCTCGCCGACCAACCGACGCCGACAGGAATTTTCCTCAACGACCTTCAAGGCGCGCCATCGGCGTGCGGTTGCGGGCATCCCCTTTGTCGTTGGACGACGGATTATGGCCCGATCAAAACCGCAACCCGTCTCCCCAACGATGCGGCCGCGCGGTTTGTTGCCTCGGTGAAAAAACTCTTGCCCAAGGCAAAGATCGTTCCCGTCTGGACGCCGGAGTGCGAGGAACACGACCTCGACGGGTTGTGCGCGGGCGTTGGCTGCTTCAAAGGCACGTGCTGGCGCGAATTCACCACGCAACTCATGCCGCTCGCGCGAGCAGCCGAAAGCATCGGCGCCTTGCTGCCCTATCGTGAATTCCAACGCGACCTGCCGCTCTACGGTCCGACCGCCGGGTGGATCAAACACGCGTTGAATTCGTTTTCGGAAATGCCACCCAAACGCAACGGCACTGCTGTTCCCGAAAATCATTTGATCGCCGTCCTGCAAGGTTGGGACGTGACCCCGGAACAAATAAGTGCGCAGGTCGCCCGCAGCCAAGAAGCCGGTGCCGCCGGCTACGTTGTCTCGTTGATGAAGATCGATCAAAGTTGGGAGCCGCGAATCGTCAACGCGAACGCGGCCGCCCAGTAGCGCGGGTTTCCAAACCGGCTGTATCGCCGACCTCCCAGTCGGCAGGGCGCAAGCACTCGCACAGCCTGCGGGTTTGGAAACCCGCGACACAGCGGACTTGGAAGTCGGCGCTACGGTGGCAGAATTGGGATGTGACCCTGAACACGTCGTCCACCGTCGCGGTTCTTGACGACCGTTGCAGACTGACCTAGTTTTTCGCCAGTTAAAGAATCATGAGCCTGGAGATTACAATCGAATATTGCAGCGTCTGAAACTACGAGCCACAAGCCGTCGGTCTGACGGAAAAGCTTCTGCGGCTCAAGCAGGACATTCGCTCGTTGAAACTGGTGCCGACCGGTGGCGGTGTGTTTGAGGTCATTGTCAATGGCAAGAAAATCCATTCCAAGTCGCAGACGGGGCAGTTCCCCGACCCCGACGCCATCGTCAAAGCCGTCCGCGCCATGCGGTGATTTTTTTCCGTTCCGTTCCACAAAGTTCGGCCTATTTGCAGTCGAAAAAGAAACATCGAATACCGAACATCCAACATCGAATGTTCAACCAAACAAGTTGCGCGAACTTCGAAGTTGGACGTTGGACGTTGGATGTTGGATGTTCAGCCTGCGTTCCCGGAGAGTGAAGGGTGCCTGGTGGCCCTCGCGGTCTTCAAAACCGTCGTTCCGGCGCTGCGCGTCGGGAGGAGTGTTCGATTCGCTCCCTCTCCGCCATTTTCATTTACGATTTGCGATTTGCGATTGCCGTTTTGAAAAATTCGGGTCAGCGGCTCCTCTGACTCTTCAAATCGTAAATCACAAATCACAAATCGTAAATCCGAAGGGAGGTGAGCCGCATGTCGCGTGAACAGATTCTCAAACTGACCTCGCTTTCGTCCTGTGCCGGTTGAGCTTCCAAACTCAGCCAAAAGGCTCTGGCGCAAGTTTTGCGTCAGCTTCCGCAGTTGCGCGATCCGAACCTGCTCGTCGGCGCGGCCACCGCCGATGACGCGGGCGTCTATCGCATCGACCGCGATCGCGCGCTCGTGCAAACGGTGGACTTTTTCACGCCCATCGTGGACGACCCTTTTGTGTACGGACAGATTGCCGCGGCCAATGCGCTTTCCGATGTCTATGCGATGGGAGGCCGTCCGCTCACGGCATTGAACATTATGGGCATTCCAACTGATTTTGTTCCGCCAAAGATTATCAACGCCATTCTGCGCGGCGGGGCGGCGAAAACAAAAGAAGCCGGCTGCGTGCTCGTCGGCGGCCATAGCATTCGCAATCCCGAACCCGTTTACGGATTGTCGGTCACCGGCATGGTTTCGCCGCGACGCATGATCACCAATGCCAACGCGCAACCCGGCGACCTGCTCGTGCTCACCAAACCGCTCGGCACCGGCATCGTGACCACCGGTATCAAACGAAACCTGACCTCCCCTGCCCTTGCGAACAAAGCCATCCGCTCCATGTGCCGGCTCAATACCATCGGTACCGAGCTTGCCGAACGCGGCTTGGTTCGCGCCGGCACAGACGTGACCGGCTTCGGTTTGCTGGGTCATCTCGGTTCATTGTGCCGAGCCAGCGGTGTCGGCGCAGAAATCGACGCCGCCCAATTGCCGGTCATTGGCAAGGAAGTTTTTGATTTGATTGCGAAAGACTGCATTCCCGGCGGCAGCCACGAAAATTTGAAAGCAGCCAATGAATTCACCGAATGGGATGGCGTCAGCGACGAGCAAAAGTTTCTCGCTACCGACGCGCAGACCAGCGGAGGTTTGTTGCTCTGCGTGACACCTCGACATTTGGAGAAGGTGCTTAAACTCTTGAAGTCACGCCGCGCGCCGTGCGCCGTCGTCATCGGGAAAATCGTGCCCACTGCAAGATGCAGAGTTCACGTCAAATCATGAAGGCATCGTTGTTGCGTGCCATCCCTGCCGTCGAGAAGGTCCTCCAAGCGCTCGTCGATGCCGACCTGCCGCGTCCTGTGGTCGTCTGCGTGGTTCGCCGGGAACTGAATGCACTGCGCGCGGAGAAAAAAATCCCTGACTTCGACGCCGTGCTTGCGCGTGTCCGCTCCGCTCTCGACACTTTACGCACGGCGCGCATTCAACCCGTCATCAATGGCACGGGCATCATCCTCCACACGAACTTGGGACGCGCACCGCTCGGCCCGGCAGTCGTCGAGACTCTTCAAACCATCGCCGCCAATTACAACAATTTGGAATACGACCTCACCGGCGGCGAACGCGGCGGGCGCGCCGCTTATCTCGAACACAATCTCGCGTTGCTCTGCGGCGCGGAAGCCGCCACCGTCGTCAACAACTGCGCCGCGGCGCTGGTGCTCATTCTCCGCCATTTCACTTCGGGTGAGCGCAAGCAAGTCATCATCTCCCGCGGCGAATTGATTCAGATTGGCGGCGGGTTTCGGATTCCCGAAATTCTCGAAGCCAGCGGCGCAACGCTGCGCGAGGTCGGCACCACGAACAAGACGACGCTCAGCGATTACGCCAAAGCCATCAGTCGTGAAACTGCCATGATCCTCAAAGTTCATCGCAGCAATTTCTTCATGGGCGGTTTTGTGGATTCGCCTTCGACCGAAGAGATCGCCGCACTGGTGCGCAAGAAACGTCTGCCCTTTGTCGAAGACCTCGGCAGCGGCGCGGTGATCGAGACGGAAAAGCTGGCAGACATCGAGCACGAGCCGACGCCCGCTGAAGTGTTGAAACGCGGCGTGAACCTCGTCACGTTCAGCGGCGATAAACTGCTAGGCGGCCCGCAGGCTGGCGTCATCGCGGGCAAAGCAAAGCTGGTCGCGGCGCTCAAACGCGAGCCGTTCTTCCGCGCGTTGCGTTGCGACAAGCTCATCTTAGCCGCGCTACAAACGACGGTGGATGTTTATCTTTCCGCTGGAGTTCAAGCTTCAGCTTGTCCGGACAGGCTGAAGCCTGAACTCCAACTACCCGTGCTGGCCATGCTCCAGGTTTCGAACGACGAACTGCGCGCTCGCGCTGAGAAAATCATCACCGCGCTCAACGGTCTTCCGCTCAAGGTAAGTATCGGTGAAGGCAAAGCGCAAATCGGCGGCGGCACGTTGCCGCGCTCGGTCATTCCGTCCGTCACGATTGATCTTGTGCCGGTCAACATGGCGTTGCCGGAATTCGCCGCGCGACTTCGCACCGGCACACCACCCGTCATCGGCTACATTTCGGGCGGACGATTCAAACTCGATCTACGGACAATTTTTCCTCGGCAGGATGACGAAGTTGTGCAAGCACCTCGTGCCGTTGCGAGCAGTCCGAGTCAATGACTGGAAAACACTTCATCCTTGCCACCGCCGGACACGTGGATCACGGCAAGAGCGCGCTGGTCGAGGCGCTGACGGGAACCGATCCCGAGCGCTTGCCGGAGGAAAAGGCGCGCGGCATCACGATTGACCTCGGCTTCGCACACCTGGAACTTTCAACTCTCAACCTCACGTTTGGAGTTCCGCCTTCAGGCGGTCCGTCCGCAGAACCACCTAAAAGCGGAACTCCAAACGGCCTGACCTTCAACTCTCAACCCTCAACTTTCTCCTGCGGCATCGTCGATGTGCCCGGCCACGAGGATTTCGTGAAGAACATGGTCGCGGGCGTCGGCTCGATTGACCTCGCGCTACTCGTCGTCGCGGCGGACGACGGCTGGATGCCGCAAACGGAGGAGCATTTGCAAATCCTCACGTATCTCGGCGTGACCCGCGCTGTTGTCGCTCTCACTAAAATTGATTTGGTAGAGTCGAACGAAGCTGGGGTCATCAATTCAGTGCGCGAAAAGCTTCACGCCACGCCCATCGCTGAGTCGCCCGTTGTTCCCACCTCTGTTGTGACGGGTCGCGGGTTGGACGAGTTGAAGGAAACACTGCCTCGGGTGCTGGCCGAGACACCAACTCAACGCGACATCGGCAAGCCGCGCCTGCCGGTGGACCGCGTGTTCACCTTGCGCGGCGTCGGCACGGTGGTGACCGGGACGCTCACGGGCGGCGCATTGAGTCGCGGGCAGATGGTGGTCATCCAACCCGCCGGTAAACCGGCGCGCATTCGCACCATTCAAAGTCACAATCGCGACGTTGAATCCAGCCAACCGGGCACGCGCACGGCCTTGAACCTGGTAGACGTCGGCATCGAAGACGTGCGCCGCGGCGACGTGATTACCCTGCCGGAACTGGGCGCAACCAACGATACGCTCGATGTGTGGCTGGAAAAATCGTCGCGGCTGACCGACGGCAAGAGTCTGGCCAAGCGGCCTCTCAAGGATGGCGCCCTGGTGCGCGTTCATCACGGAAGCGGCCAGGGGTCGGCGCGGATTTACTTTCCCGATCAGAAGCAATTATCGCCCGGTGAACGCGCACTGGCTCAACTCCGCTTTGATTCGCCGGTGTTCGCCTTCCTAGGCGATCGTTTCATTGTGCGGGATTGGGCGGAGCAAGCGACACTTGCAGGCGGGGTCGTGCTCGACGCCGACGCCAGCCGGAGTAATGGTCGCAGCGAGAGGCAGCGAAAGTTTTTGGCCAGGCGGGCAGAATCGTGGCGCGACGTTGCCGCGAGTGTCGAAACGCAACTCAAGCGGGACGGTGTGGCGCGGCGCTCCTCCCTCCTGCTCAAATCACGCTTCAGTACAGCGGAAATCGCCGGGGCGGTCGAGAAGCTGGCAGCCAAATGTGACATTATTCCAGCCGGTGAACTGGTTGCGGACGCCGGATGGTGGAATGCGATCCGCCAACGAGCCACGACCGCGATTGACGGCGAGCACAAGGCGCATTCCGACCATGCTGGCCTGCCGCTGAGTTCGCTTCGGACTGCGCTAGGGGGTGAACTTCCTTTGCCGGAAGTTTTCGACGCGCTCGTGGCGGATTTGTGCCGGACAGAATTTGTACCGGTGGGCGTCGCCATCAAACGTGCGACGCATCGGCCCGCGTTGCCACCGGCGCTCCAAGCCGCCGGCGCGAAGTTGCGAGCGGTCCTGGAGGACAGACCATTGGATCCGCCGTCGCGCAAAGAATTGGCCCAGGACGCGCCGACACAACAAGCGCTGCGTTTCCTCATTCAAAGTGGCGAAGCGATTGAAGTGAACGCTGAACTCGTGATGGGCGCTAAGGCAGTGGCTGGGGCGACGGAGATCATCCGAAATTATTTGCGCGAACACCACAAAGCAACTGTGAGTGAACTGCGTCAGGCGCTCGGCACCAGCCGCCGCGTCGTCGTGCCGCTCCTGGAGAAACTGGACCGCGACGGATTAACCCAGCGACAGGGTGATCAACGCGTGTTGCGGCCGCAAAACATTTCGAAATGAGGGTTTGCCTTCTATTCGCGGTTGGTTAGGGTCGTGCACATGGAAGCCACACATTCCATCAGCCTTCGCAATCTCCGCTTCAATACCCGAAACAATGTTCGCTCGTTATCCGGGCCAGCTTTGGGGAGGCTCTTGTCGCTTCTCGCCCTTGCTACTTGGCTGGTGTTTCTGACGCCAGTCAATGCCTCGCCTGCGGGCGCGGCGTATGCGACTTTGGAAAAAGAGTTTCAAGCAGCACAGCAGGAGTACTTCAAAGCGTATGGCGCTGCCAAGACCGACGCAGAGCGCCAGCAGGTGGCGGTGAAATATCCGGATTCGCAGATGTTTGCCGCACGTTTTTTGGAGCTGGCAGAGAAAAATCCCAAGGACCCGGCAGCCGTTGACGCGCTGGTTTGGGTCGCCACGCGGGGCCGTGCTGGCCCGGCATTCGATAAAGCTTTGGACATCCTGAATCGCGAACACCTGCAGAGCGAGAAGATCGGCACGGTTTGCCAGAGTCTGGTTTACTCCGATTCCAAGGCCGCGGAACGACTGCTGCGCGGCGTGATGGAAGAAAATACTCATCACGAAGCGCAAGGGCAGGCGACGTTGAGTCTGGGGCAGTTTCTCAATCGCCGCTCAAAAATGAATGCTTCCGTAGCTGAGAGCAAGGAACCCGAGAAGCTGTTTGAATTGGTGGTTGCGAAATATGCCGACGTTAAAGGCTATCGCGGCACGTTGGCTGATCTCGCCACGGCGGAGTTGTTTGAAATCCGCAATCTCGGCGTCGGCAAGGTGGCGCCCGAGATTGAAGGCGAAGATGTTGAGGGCAAGCATTTCAAACTGAGCGAGTATCGCGGCAAGGTGGTGGTGATTGATTTCTGGGGCGATTGGTGAGGGCCTTGCCGGGCCATGTACCCGCACGAGCGGTCGCTCGTGAAACGACTGGCAGCCAAACCGTTTGCGCTCCTCGGCGTCAACAGCGATCCCAAGCAACATCTCAAGCAGGTCATCAAGAAGGAGAACATGACCTGGCGATCCTGGTGGGACGGTGGCGACACGAGCGGCCCGATTGCCAGCAAATGGAACGTGCACAGTTGGCCGACGACCTACGTTCTCGATGCCAAGGGCGTCATCCGTTTCAAGGATGTCCGCGAGAAAGAAATGGACGAGGCCGTGGACGCACTGCTCAAGGAAATGAGACGTTGAACGGCGACGTGATCAAACTGATTGTACGGGAATGGTAGCAGCCGACGTAAGGAGAACTCCACCAACGCAAAGTTGGAGCTTCGGCGCCATGAACCTGGTAGGGTGACGCTCATCTTGGCTGTGCGGACGCAGCGTGACCGTCTAAGGCTTGGTGCTTGCGAGCCCGTTAAGGAGA